>NZ_JACJDT010000005.1:0-189777 GCF_014163675.1 Pseudoalteromonas sp. SR44-5 | reverse complement strand
TAAACCAGAGCCTAAACCAGAGCCTAAACCAGAGCTTAAACCGAAGCCTAAACCAGAGCTTAAACCAGAATCTAAGCCCCTAGAGAAACCAGCCCAAGGTGCAGAGGGTGCAAGCTTAGCAATAAATGCAGAGAGCGTTGTCTCTAGTTATAAAAAAGTTGCAACGAATACGCAAAGCTCCCCCCTTAACAAGGGGGCTATTAATGCTAGTTTTGCAAACAAAAAAAACTATGCAACGACCTTATTAACATGGCTAGAAAAGCACAAAGAATACCCAAGAATAGCTAAAAGTAGACGCCAGCAAGGCACTGTAATCGTATACTTTATAGTTGGTCGTGACGGTATGATCGTCACAAGCCGCATAGAGCAAACATCGGGTTACCCAGCACTGGATGATGAAGCCCTCAAAATGTTACAACGCGCACAGCCATTACCCGCCATACCAAATGGTATCGCAGGCAATAATCTTGAGCTTGTTGTACCTGTTGAGTTTTTTATAAGGTAACGGCTTTTAATTGCCAAGGTATCAATGAGTTTAAATAGAGCCGAGTGCAAAAAGGTATTAAAGTAATGTTATAGCGTTATCTAGCGCTAAGTAAAAATCAGTGATGAAAAAGCCGACAAAAGTCGGCTTTTTCAATTATTTAGCGGTTACTTATAAAACGCTTCTACTGTGCCTTTTACTTTCATAAGTAATGGCTGGCCGCGGCGGTCTAGTGCTTTAGGTGCGGCTACTTTGATCCAACCTTCACTGATGCAGTACTCTTCAACGTCAAAACGCTCTTTGCCGTTAAGTGTAATGCCGATTTCATGCTCGAATACTTCTTCTACATAAAATTTGCTACGTGGGTTGATCGAAAGTTGATCTGGTAATTCTGGTTTATTTGTATCAGTCATAATTGTGATCTGCATTGAATATATTGTGTGCCATTGTAGGCAATACAGGCCTTAGGCTCAATATACTGATCAAAATAAATTAACTGCACAGTTGCTTTGATTGCTTAATACAGTGGCTAATTATTTCGTCACGAGTGACATCTTTGTCAAAGTAATAATCAAAGCGCATAGTGAGGTTAGTCGCTTGCTCTTGCTCAGGCCAATGCCATTTACGAACAAGTTGCAGAGTAGCTGACACCATAGCATTTAGGGTTGGTATTATTTTTTATTAAATTGAACGTTATATTGTATCACTGCTTTGCAATTATGTTATATTATATCCAAACAAGACTAGCAATCATTAAAGTGGATCATGAAGTACTCAGCATTAACTCTTGCCTTTGCAGCACTCTCTTTTGGCTCTAATGCCACAGAATCAGATATAGAAACCATCACAATTGCACATAAACAAGCCTTTAGAGGAGATATTCCTGTTAAAGAGCTGCCGCAGTCAATTACCACATTAAGTAAAGAAATGATGGTTGATAATGGCATCACTAAATTCAGGGATGCACTTGATTTTTCTGCCAGTATTTCTCGCAAAAATAATGGTGGGGCATTGTGGGATAGCTACTCTATAAGGGGGCTATCGGGTAATGAAAATATGCCATCAGGCTATTTAATTAATGGCTTTAGTGGTGGGCGAGGTTTTGCGGGCCCACGTGATGTATCTAACATTGAATATATTGAAGTGTTAAAAGGTCCTGGTTCTGCACTCTATGGTCGCTCTGAACCAGGCGGTACAATTAATATCATTACTAAAAAACCACAGTTCTATCAGCAAGGCCAGTTAAAAGCTGAACTTGGCAGTGAAGATCATAAACGTGTGCAAGGTGATTACACTAACGGCCTAACTGAAGATATTGCATTTCGAATTAATGGTGCATGGCAAGATAGTGACAGTTTTCGAGATCACGTACATCATGATAAGTTTGTGATCACGCCTTCGGTGTATTACAGCATCAATGATAAATCGTCATTAACGTATGAGTTTGAGTACGTTGACCAGCAGCAAATGTATGACCGAGGTATTGTTGTACTTAACGATAATTTTGACACCGTACCTAGAAGCCGTTTTTTAGGTAACCCTAATGATGCGCCAACTAAAGTGCACTCTCGCGGACACCAACTTAATTATGACTATGACTTTAATCGCGACTGGTCACTCTTATTGGGCGCTAACCATCGTACCGCTACGTTAACAGGTTTTTCGTCTGATGCTGAACTATCTCCTTCAAGACAGACTTTGTCTTTAGATAATCCTATGCTTACGCGTCAACACCGTTATAGAGATTATTACTCTGATGATTTGTCAGTACGCGCAGAATTAAGTGGTCATTTTGATCTTGCTGATATCACTAACCATGTTTTGATTGGTGTTGATGGGTATGACTATGAGCTTCGCACTGGGCTTTATCGTTATCGTGGTGGTAAAGATACGTACACATTAAATATTTATCAGCCAAACTACAGTGAAGGGCAAGGCCCCGATGTTGCGCAACTGTATGAAAACAATGAAAAGCAAAAGGCATACGGTATTTATGTACAAGATCAGTTAGACCTTACCGAGCGTTTTAAATTAATGCTGGGATTGCGGTTTGATGAAATTGAGCAGAATATTTTCGAGACTAAGTCAGGTGTTGCTTCAGATAGCACGATGAATCGACTTAGCCCACGGCTAGGCATGGTATATGAGCTAAATGATGCGATTAACCTTTATACCAGCTATTCCGAAGGGTTTATACCTTTAAGTGGTACTGACGCTCAGGGTAAATCGTTTGGTTTTGAAGAAAGTGATTCCTTTGAAGTGGGTGTGAAGTTCGGCTTTGACAACGTTAGCGGTACCATCGCTTTATTTGATGCTAGCAAAGGCAACATGTTGGTGGCTGACGATAAGGGTTATTCAAAACCTATTGGTAAAGTAACCAGTAAAGGTATTGAGGTTGATCTGACTGGTAGTTTAGGTGAAAACACTCAGTACACACTTTCGTATGCTTACGTAAAGGCTGAAACAGCCAAAGACATGATTAATGTTGATTGGTTAGAGCCTATTCCTAAAGGTAGCCCGTTAGTTAACGTACCAAAAAATAATTTTTCGCTTTCTTTAAATCACAATACCCGTGTACTTGAGCAAGACATTAAATTTGGTGGTCATTATCAATATATTTCAGAGCGACTAGGCGACCCAGTAAACTTATCTTTTAACTTACCAAGTTATCAGCTGGTGGGTTTATTTGCTCAATGGCAGGCGACTGAACGGACAAATGTTTCACTTAATGTTGATAATGTATTTGATGAAAGCTACATAGCCAGTAGCTACAATGCATTATGGGCCTACCCTGGTGCACCAACACAGTTTAAATTGGGTATAACATATGACTTCTGAACAAGTTAAAAACCGTATTCATAGCATCGATATCATGCGTGGCGTGGTTATCTTATTAATGTTACTTGATCATGTGCGAGAGCGTTTTTTCTCGCAAATGTCGGTATTAGACCCAATGGATGTTGACGTTACCTCTCCAGGGCTGTTTTGGAGCCGTTTTGCAGCGCACTTTTGCGCGCCAACCTTTATCTTTTTAACAGGGCTTTCGGCGTGGCTTTATAGCCACCCAAGCTCAGGTAAAGTGCGCTCTGCTCGTAGTTTTTTAGTTAAGCGGGGGTTGTTTTTAATTGCCCTTGAAGTTACGGTTATTTGCTTTTTGTGGATTTGGTTTATCCCGACTATTTTTCTACAAGTGATATGGGCTATTGGCCTGTGTATGCTGGCTCTGGCATTACTAATTAACTTACCGCAACGACTATTGTTAGCATTGGGTTTATTGATTGTTTTTGGTCATAACTTACTTACACCAATTACCTTCAGTCCTGATGAGTGGGGTTATACCTTATGGACTATTCTGCACGATCGCGGCTTTATCTCTGAAGGTGGTTTAGTTAATGTCAAAATCAGTTACCCAGTATTACCTTGGATTGGGGTTATATTACTTGGTTACTGCGCAGGCCCACTGTATGCACATAACCGAGACAGTGAAGATCGTAAACAGTGGCTGATTGGTTTGGGCTTAGCGTGTCTAGCGTTATTTGCTATTTTACGCGGCTTAAATATCTATGGCGAAACGCTACCTTGGCAGCAGTTTTCAACAGCAGTGCAAACGGCTATGTCGATATTTAACGTTACCAAATATCCACCTTCACTGAGCTTTTTATTAATCACTTTAGCGCTGATGTTTTTTGGCTTATGGTTTTTTGAGCGTCCGTTAAATCGCTTTAGTAATGCTTTAAGAGTGTATGGCTCGGTGCCGATGTTCTTTTATATTTTTCATCTTTACGTTTTATTGATTTTATACACAATTTGCAGTGCTATTTTTGGTGCTAATCATGGTGCATATTTTGCCGTAAATGATATTACATGGATTTGGTTAATTACGGTTGTGTTAGCCGTTACTTTATATTGGCCAACTAAGGCATTTAGTCACTATAAGCGCAAAGCAAATAAACCTTGGTTAAAGTATCTTTAGAGATATAACACTTACTTAGTGGTTAAAAGCGGTGTTATAAGTTTATAACACCGCTTTTTATGCCTTTATTTTTTACATTTTTTTTAGCATGTCTTCATTAAGCACTCTAACTTCGCGTTGCGGGAATGGTATCGCAATATTATGAGCTTTGAGGGTTTCTAGAATAATTAATAGTAAATCACCACCAACCCGGTTTTTACCATCATCAATTCCCTGCATCCAAAATTCCACAAACATATTAATGCCATTATCGCCAAAGCTATCTATTTCACAGTCAGGACGCTCTTCAAATGGTACATCAGGCCCGCTAATTACTTGTGGATGCTCGGCAACAGCTTGTTTAATTATTTCTACCATGGCTCTAACATCGGTGGCGTATGCCACACTAAAATCAACACGGTAGCGCTGTTTTGGGTCTTTATGGGTCCAGTTGGTCAGCAGTGATGAAATAAAGGTTTCGTTAGGAACCAGTATGTCTTTGCCGTCGTAAGTTTCTAAAATTGCATGGCGCATTTTGAACTCTCGAACAAAGCCACTTTTGCCGTTTTCTAACTCAACAAAGTCACCAATGGTGAGTGACTTATCGAGCAAAATAATGATGCCAGAAATAAAGTTGGAGGCGATTGATTGCAACCCTAAACCAAGGCCAACACCTAACGCACCACCAAACACAGCAAG
This sequence comes from Pseudoalteromonas sp. SR44-5, assembly GCF_014163675.1. Lineage (NCBI taxonomy): Bacteria > Pseudomonadati > Pseudomonadota > Gammaproteobacteria > Alteromonadales > Pseudoalteromonadaceae > Pseudoalteromonas > Pseudoalteromonas sp. SR44-5. The sequence continues at coordinate 184,642 of NZ_JACJDT010000005.1, read as the reverse complement.
GGCGGTGAGGTTAACACCCATAATGTTAAGCAGTAATAACGCGATGACACAAAACAGGCCAACTTCAAAGAGTTTGGTAAAGACTTCGCGGGTGCTGATATCCAGAGTTTGCTGGTTGCGAATTATAACCTTACCAACATTACTGGAAGCGCGACCTAACCAAAATAAAATAGCGCCAAAAAACAATACCCGAGTTAGGCCATATAAACTGACTTGAATATTGCCTAAATTAATCGAAACCGCTTCAAGGGTTTTAATAAATGCTGGCAAAAAGCCCAGTAGGTGCAACAGCAAAACGGGCAGGCCAACTAACTTAAACAGTGCTGACATAAAAGGGCTGCTAACAAACTCTTTAATAATTGAGTAAGCAAACAGCAATATAGCAATGTTGAGCGCGGTATTCATTAACCACACTTGCAAGTCTACAGTGATGCCGATAGAGGTAAATATTCGCAGTAAAATGATTGCTACTAGCGGGTAAACGATATTGCTAAGTCGAAACAGCATAATGTTTATTGGGTGATCGGACGCCACTTTAGTGTGCTTATCAACGCGCTTTTTAACTGTTTTAGAATAAATCCAATAGGCGGCAGCATAGCTGGTGATGATCACCAATAATTGTAGATACGTTGCTTGTTGGCTAAGCATTGATTGGATCAATAACCAAACAGATTCAAATTGTTTGGAAAAAAACTCACTATCCATACGGAGTACTTTTTTAGATAAAATAAGATCTTTACTATGGCTGATAAGTCTAAAAATTTACAGAATAAATAAACGTATCAATAAATTTGACAAATAGTAGAGCTTTACTGTGTCATTTAGCGTGAGTATTTCACCGCGACTACTGAGTGAGCAAGCTTTTCGGCCGCTTGTCGTTATGCTAGCCAAACAAAGTTAGAGTGTCTATTGGAGTAAATTTGATAATGCTTTTGATAGCATGGGAGTGGCAATAAATAAAAGTTGTAGGTTGTGAGCTTTTGGGACTAAAAAATTATTAGCTTTCATATAGTGCGAAATATCTGCAATCGCAATAAGGACTCACTTATCTAAATGCTTTTAAAATAGTGGTTTTATTATCAATGTTTTTTTAGTCACTTTTTCTTTGGTTTTAAAGTATTAGTTTTACTTCTGTGCCAAATATCTACTTTTGTAATGTATTGTAATACTGCATCGCTGATGAAACCTTCTACACTCATTTGACTTACGCGACAAGTTTCTTGGTCGCATATAACTGTCATCATGGAGCAATTGAAAATGCAGAGTGCACAAAAGGCGGTAAGGATTAACCTCGATCTTGATCTTAAAGTCAGCATCAAACAATACAAAAAAATTAAAGAGCGTCCCGTAAGTTACAAAGACGCTGATATTGCGTGTATAAAAGCCATCGCACAAGCTGCGATTAACGTTGAGTTATTTACCATCCCGTTATATATGACAGGTCTGTATTCAATACAAGGCATGCATGCAATAGGTGGGGATGAAGGCTTGTATCCCGAGCGTTTATGGCCTGGGTTAGGGGCAACAGCAGGCTTTATTCCTAATGAACGAATAGCAAAATTAGATATTACTCCAACGCCAAAACCCAGCAAGCCACTGAGCGTAAATGAACAGGCGTTTAATGCTGTTTATAGTGTGTTTATAGAAGAAATGCTGCATTTACAGTTGGCTTCTAATATCGCCAGTAAACTAAATCTAACTCCTTCATTTACCAGTAATGCACTGCAAACAGAAAAGTTTGGTTGGCATTGTTATGACGATACAACGCAAATCCCGCATATCTTAGATTTTAAAGACTGCAGCCGTGATTTATCAAAACTTAGCCCTAAAGTGAAAGAATACTTTACAACTCACTTTCAGGGTCAAACACTACAAGATATGCGAGTCAATGCAGCGGCATTGACAAAAGAGCAGGCTTTACTGTTTTTATTGATTGAAGAAACCGAGGAAAGTGCAAAAAAATTAATAATCAATAAAGATTTAGATGGCGTTCGACCTAAATACTTTGAAACAGCTCCTTTTGATTGGTTTAAAGCAACAGATACAGAAGTTGATTTACCTATGTTTGGTTCTATCGGGCATATGTATTGCTGTTATTGGGACTATCTTGAAATTGTGTATGAGGATGGTAGTAGCTTAATTGATATTTTGGTGAATCCAGCTAAACCTGATTCCGTGCAACGTGATTACTTTAATACTCGTGACTCAGCCGAATATAAACCGCAATACCCGGGGATTAATGGTTCAATCAATGAAAGTAATGATCTAGATAAGTTAAAAATTGAGATTGTTAATAATATCAATGCAATAACGGATCAAGGTGAAGGTAAAGGTGTTGTTTCTGAAATCTGCAGCCGCTGGGCGGCAGAGAGTTGGGTAATAACGTATTTGCAGCAACAAACGGTAGCATTGAAAAGCACACCGATTGAGGCAGATGATCATCAGGTCGCTGCTAAGTTTCAACCTAATGCTGATAACCTAAAAGAAGATTACCCAGCGGATAGCGCTGGGCAAAAGCCACTTCCTGTATCTGGTATTGCATGCGCACGTATTACAAATACTAAAAAAGATCATTTTATTACCTTTGCTGATGTACTTGATTTGATTATTCAATATGAATACCAAGAGGGTCAATCTTACAGTGATAACAACGCGGCCCAAGTGTATATGACCTGGCAAACGTGGCATAACTTGTGCGGTAAATTTACAGTAGCAATGCTTAACCCGCAAGGTGGCGATAAGGCTAAGCAGAAGCACCCAGATTTACCTGCTGTAGTTGATGTAGAAAAAGCATTGAATAATTTGTTTTCTAGCCCTGAACGTCGTGCACAAACACATCAAATTTTTAGTGAATCAGCGGTTGGCACTTTAAAAGGACTTACCACAGCATTGGATCGCTATTGGGGTGGTAAAACGACTGAGTTTCCAGGTCCTGCAATGGGTGGTTCGGGCGATCGAGTATCTATTTGTTGGGCTACAACAGGGCAGGCTCCAGATCTGGTTGCGGGTATTGCGGATATGTCTAAGGATGTTTTATACCATGCATGCCAAGGTATGGATTATACAAAAGAAAATTCAAATAATTTGCCTCCCGCAACAGTGTTCCACAGCTGTAAAGGTTCGAACAATTGCAAAGCGCAAGGTGGGTGTGGGTTTGTGCATAGCACAACACCGGGAGGAAGCTGTGGTGGTAGCGCCCCTGCTGATGGTCCATTTAGCGCTCCTGCAAATAACAAATGTAATAATTTAGGTGGCTGTGCTGTGCCGATTTCTGCCTCGCAGCTATTCCCAAAAGAGCCATCAGCAAAACCCCAGATGCAATTATTTGAATTTGGTGATGGACCAGACTATGCATCTACGGCTAAACCATATACCGACCCAGAAACAGGTAAAGTTCTAGAGCAAATGCCATTTAAAGAAGGTGATGCGGTTTACAGTATCGCGTGGCAGGCCTATTGTAATGCAAAAGGAGTGCAAACTACGCCGCCACCTGCAGATGATATTCGCTTAGCGCTTCCGCCTTCAACTTAATTGGATTGAATACATGACATCATACATACAGAAGCAGCCTTTTGCTGCTTCTGCTATTGAGCAAATAAACCCGCTAGGCTTTGGTTTGGGGTTGCGCAGTGAGCATTATCCGTACTTAATGCAAAAACCAGTAACAGGGGTTGATTGGTTTGAGATCATTAGTGAAAATTACATCGATAATTATGGCTATGGCCGTCATGTATTAGAACAATTGATGGCTGATTTCCCTATTGTTATGCATGGTGTGTCTATGAATATAGGCAGTAGCTCTGCGCTTGATTTTGACTATTTAGAAAAGTTAAAAGCATTGGCGGATTTTGTAAAACCAGCGTGGATATCAGATCATCTATGTTGGACAGGCTTTGCAGGAATAAATAGCCACGATTTACTACCTATGCCGCTTACTGAGGAAAGCTTAAAGCATGTTATTAACCGGGTTAATCAGGTACAAGACTTTTTACAGCGGCCATTAGTGCTGGAGAACCCCTCTACTTATTTAGAGTTTCAAAACTCGTCGCTCACGGAGCCGGAGTTTTTTACGCAGCTGGTCGAACAAACACAGTGTGCTATGCTGCTAGACGTTAATAATGTTTATGTGTCGGCGTATAATCACGGTTTTTGCCCAAGGACATATATAAAAAACTTACCGCTTAAAAGTATTGTGCAAATGCATTTGGCGGGGCCAACACTCAGCGGGCATTGTTTGATAGATACCCATGATAAACCAGTTCCTGAACCTGTATGGGAATTGTATCAACTCGCGCAATCTTTATGTGGGCCTGTCTCGACTTTACTGGAATGGGATGCAAATATTCCTGCGTTTCCTGAATTAGTCGCTGAGTTAAACAAAGCTAAAACTGTATTAGCGGGTCAAATTCCTCATGCTCCAGTACAAAATAACCACCAACAAGGTTGTATTTCTACACCGCTGGTTTTAGCTAAAGAGAAATTATGAGTGAACATTCATTGAGGCAAGTGCAGCATTGGTTGCAAACAGTATTAATTGTTCGTGGTGATTTGGATGATAAACTCTTACAGGCATATGCGCATGATGGCGTTATGCTTGATACGCTAATTAAAAGTACAGATAAAATTTCAGCCCAGCAGCGAGTAGATATTTACGCTGCAGGTTATGTGCTAAGGCTTGTGGATTGTTTACGTTGTGAGTTTTCATTGTTGGCGCAGTATATGGGAGATTCGTTATTTTCCACATTTGCTAAAGCATTTATTGTGACGGTGCCTTCTAAAAGTTGGAGTCTATATTATTTAGGTGAGCAATTCGCCGAATTTTTAGCACAAACTAAACCACAAGGTATAATCGATGTTGCTCAACAAACTATGGTCGATTTACCTGCTCAAATAGCCTTATTTGAACGCACCAAGTCTGAGGTGTTAGTAGCCCAAGGTCTTGAAAAAAATGTAACGGCAACCGAGCTTTCTATCGAACAGCAAATGCTCACGTGTTTAGTAAATAATACTGATATTCAAGCGGCGCCTTGTTTGCGGGTAATAACATTAGATTACCCTATTTTAGAGCTCATTTCACAAATTGAAGCCTGCATAGCAAAATTAGAAGTAATGCCTGATGAGTTGATTTTACCTATTCAGCAACCATGTTACCTTGCTTTAACACGTATACATTATAGATTTAGAGTCTGGTCTTTAGCTCATTGGCAGTATTTGCTACTCGGTTTTTGTATACAAGGAAGTAGCTTTAATATGGCGATTAAGCAAACAGCATTACAGCTAGAGGTTTCTAGCGATGAGTTAACCTCAGACGCAATGATGTGGTTGCCACAAGCAATCAATATGGGCTTGTTGTTTCAATAAGTGCTACAAGTAAGCAGTTAACCTAATTGATAACAATTAAATAAACTATAACGCCAAGATTTCATCGCGATTACTTGGCGACCAGGCTTTGTCAGCCGCTTGTTGTTGCGTTAGCCAAATAAAATCAGTGTGCTCATTCGGATCTAAAGTAATGGCGATATCATCGGGTACGCAAATACTAAAAACATACTCAGTATTAATTAACGCATTGGCTTGATAGCGGTGTCGCCATGACTCTCTAATGGTATATTGATTGGTTTTTTGGTGATCACGTATTGTTAAACCCAGTGCGCGGGCATCTATCCCTGTTTCTTCTAATAGCTCACGGTAAGCTGTCACAATAGGCGTTTCGCCTTCATCAATCCCGCCGGTGACTGATTGCCAAAAGTTAGCATCATCGGTACGTTGGATCAGTAAACAGTCTTTATTTTTTTTATAAATAACAACCAGTACAGAGAAGGGTTTACGAAGTGGTTGGTTATTTAACAAAATAGAGCCTTAAATAGCGTTTGTTGAATCAGTTTACCTAACTACGAAATGTTTAACTAGCCAGATCACATCACTAACAACCAAATACCCAGCAACAAGAGTAGTACATTCATTATTTTCAGAAACTGCGAAGTATTGAGTTTGCCCTGCAACCAGATCCCTAAACGATTACCACAAAAAGCAATCGGCAAGCTGGCAAGTGCAATTAATGCCCACTTTATTTCGATTAAACCCAGACTAATAAAGCCAATAAGCTTGACGGCATTCATCATCGCAAAAATAATCGCCACAGTTGCGACAAATCGTTTCGGTGGTAACTTAATGGTACTGAAATACATTATTAAAGGTGGGCCGCCAGCATGTACTAAGGTACTTACAATACCGGCTAAACCGCCCATAGAGAAGGCACCTAAACGGCTATTTAAGGCATTCAAAGTAAACTTGCTAAAGGCTAAACTGCGAATAGCAAACACTATACATAAAATAGCAATCGCTGTTTTTATAAACGCCGCATCTAACCAGCCAATTAACGCATGTGCAATAACTACGCCTACCAATAAACCCGGTAGTAAGCGTTTAAGTTGCTGTATATCCCATTGTTGCCAGTAACTTTTTAAACTAAAGACATCGGCAACAATAAGTACCGGTAGCATCAAACCGATTGCGGCAACGGGGGGCATCACTAGCATTAGTAAAGGGACACTAAACACTCCAAGCGCTCCTGCAAAGCCTGATTTTGACACGCCGGTGAGCAATACGACAAATGCGATGATAGAGAGGGTTGTTACTGTCATTGGTTTTTCTACTTACTGATTATTTACTTTATGCTGGTAGATCAAACCACAGCGCTTCTAAGCTGCTGGTGGCTGTTAATATTACCCGTTCATTGCGATTTAGTGCAAAGGCATCGCCGTTACTAAAATTTTGCTTGTTTGCGTCTATATGCCCGCAGATAATATGCAAATAACCTTTTCTATCCGCTGTTTGCAATGTATGCGATTGACCCGCATCAAGTTTTAAACGATAGATACTAGCATCTTGGTTGATGCTCACGCTGCCGTGTTCGCCATTTGGTGTAACAAGTGGTGTAAGCTGAGTTGTTTGCGGAATACTTTTTTGCTCATAGCTAGGGGCTATACCACGCAATTTGGGTTGTATCCAAATTTGTAAAAAGTGCGCTGTTGCTGAATTTGAAGCATTATATTCGCTGTGCATAATGCCACTACCGGCACTCATCCGTTGCACGTCACCAGCAGGAACAATGTATTCATTACCAGTGCTGTCTTGGTGTTTTAATGCGCCTGAAATGACATAGGAAATTATTTCCATATCTCGGTGTCCGTGAGTGCCAAAGCCTTGGCCTGCAAGTACTTTATCTTCGTTGATCACTCTAAGTACTGACACCCCCATGTGTTTTAGATCATGGTAATGGCCAAATGAAAAACTATGCTGACTTTGTAACCAACCAAGATCAACTTGGCCGCGCTCGCTGGCTTTGCGTATGTAGTGCATAACTTAACTCCTGATTAAACGCTAATTTGAATAGCAGTATAAGTTTTATAAGGAAGATTAAAATCGCTTTTAAAAGGACTATTTGTTCTAATTAATAGAATGAAAGCCCTTGATTAGCAATCAAGATCAGCCTGCATTACTTGATATCGTAACTCGCCAATGAATGTGCGCGCTGCCGGGCCAAGGCGATCACCGTCTTTAAATAGTAAATGTAGCATGGCACTGCGCTTACTATTGTGGCTAAGATTAAGGGGCTTGAGCCGATTTTGTGCTAACTGATTGGTAATCGCTGTGCTAGGTAGCCAAGCAAAGCCTAAGCCGTTGCTGATCATATCAATGGAAGTCCGCATATGGCTTACTGTCCAGCGCTGGTCGGCACCTAACCAGCCACCGTCTTGTTTATTGTGTAAGGCTGAATCGCGTACCACAATTTGTCGGTGCGATTTTAAATCTTCAAGGGTGATAGGTCGAGTGATGCTATGTAACGCATGATCTGGGTGCGCAACAGCAGTAAACTCGATATTGCACAACTCTTCACTAAACCCGGCTTTGCCAGTGAATCCCGATATTGCAATATCGGCACTGGTGTTCTCTAGTAATTCATTCGCGCCAGTCAGTACTGATTCGTATAATTCAATACGTAATAATGGATACATTGCCGAGGTATTGTTGAGTACTTTATAAAGCAGTGCTTGCGGAAAAACTTCATCAACAGCAATGCGTAATTTGCTTTCAATCCCCTCACTGAGGGTCTGCCCAATTGCTTCTATTTTGGCGGCTTCATCGAGTAGGTAATTAGCGCGGCGCATCATCATCTCACCAGCTTCGGTGATCACTGTTTTACGTCCTTCAATAGTAAATAACTTAACACCTAAAGCGGTCTCAATTTTACCAACAGCATTGTGAATACTTGATTGGCTTTTATAAATTTTTAGTGATGCTTGATTAAAACCGCCATGTTCAACCACAGCCCTAAACATACGCCATTGCTCTAAAGTTATTTTAAGCATCTTTATGGTTGTCCTCGCAGTCACCTTGGTCACAGGTATTGAGTGATTCTCTGGCACGTTTATCTTGATTGAGTACTTGTTTTAGATCTTCAGTACGTTGGCGTACCGCTACACCATAACTGTGATCATCGCCCCACAGTTTTGCTAATTGCAGTACTGAAGCACGATCGTGCTCTCTAAATAAGTGTCCTGCGCGCTGCGAGTCTTCCTTTGAATTTCCTAATAGTTCTAGGGTTTCAACGGCAAGGTTGATGGCAGAGTCAACGGTTTCTCGGTTAAACGCATCAACGTGCAAATTAAGTAATTGGTAAGCATGGCGACGATCTTTAGCGCGCGCCACAATCTTTAAGTGCGGAAAGTGTTTGCGGACAAGTTTAACTATTCCGAGAGTTTTGTCGGCATTATCAATAGCAATAACCAGTAATTGTGCGGTATCAGCTCCAGCGGCTTCGAGTAGTTCTTTACGTGCTGCATCACCATAATGCACCGTATTACCAAAGCGACGCAGCAGATCAATTTGGCTAGGACTGTGATCAAGGACACTAATATCATACCCTTGGGTGCTCAGTAAGCGCCCCATAATTTGTCCAAAACGGCCGTACCCAGCAATGATTACGTGTTTGGCTGGGCTTATCTGCTCTGGTTTATCAAACTCAGGTTTTGTTGTTGTGTTGCTACGTTTTTGTAATGTGTCGTAAAGCATTAATAGTAAAGGGGCTATTAACATTGAGATGGCCACGACTAAGGTGGTTAAGTTGCTTTGTTCTGGGGTTAAAATTTGCAATGTATTAGTCATCGTCAGGAGTACAAAAGCAAACTCACCACCTTGTGCTAGGGCTAAAGTGAATAACAGTTGCTGGGTATGATGAATTTTAAAAGTTCGTGCTAAGGCATACAAAACAGCGGCCTTTACAACAATTAAAGCTGCAACCAATGTAACCACTAAAGTAAATTGATTAAATAACAATGCAAAGTCGATAGAGGCACCGACAGCGACAAAAAACAATCCTAATAACAGTCCTTTAAAGGGTTCTATATCGGCCTCTAACTCATGACGAAATTCACTTTCTGCCAGTACCACACCCGCTAAAAAAGTCCCTAACGCTGGAGATAAGCCAACATTTTGCATAATCAGCGCAATCGCTACCACTAAAAATAACGCAAATACAGTGAATATTTCCCGCATTCTGGTTTCAGCAATGTACCTAAATAGTGGCGCAGAAATATACTTACCAGCTAAAATAATTGCCGCGATCACTGTTACTGAGGCGGTTACTTGCCCCCAAACTGGCCAATCGGCAGTTAGCGAATTATGCGTGCTGGTGGCATTTAACATTGGCTCAAACGCCAATAATGGTAGTAATGCTAAAATAGGAATAACGGCAATATCTTGAAATAGCAGTACCGAAAACGCATTTTGGCCGGCTTCATTTTTCAGCCAACCTTTTTCTTCCAGGCTTTGTAGCACAATTGCTGTTGAAGAAAGCGCGAGCATTAAACCAATTGCTAGTGCTGTTTGCCAATGCATGGCCATAAACCAATAACAAATTGCAAAAATTACCGCGGCTGTTAGGGTTACTTGCAAACCCCCAAGCCCTAAAATAGAGTGGCGTAACTTCCAAAGCCTTGCAGGTTGTAGTTCAAGGCCGACTAAAAACAGCATCATTACTACACCAAATTCAGCAAAATGCATAACAGACGTTTGATCGCCCACTAACCCCAGCAAATACGGGCCAATTAAAATACCTGCCAGCAAATAGCCGAGCACGGAGCCTAACCCAAGGCGTTTTGCGATAGGCACCGCAACAATGGCTGCGGCTAAATAAATTAATGCGATCTCTAACATAGTTGTCCTTTGCTAATACTGGCTAACTTATTATGCCTTAAAATACTGTTTACTATAGCGGAATAAATTCTTTATCGTCACCAGGGATTTTTGGGAAACGTTGAGTTTGCCAGTCTTGTTTTGCCTGCTCTAAGCGTTCTTTGCTATAAGCAACAAAGTTCCAATGCAAGTATGGGACTTTTTCAAATTTATCGCCACCGAGCAAAATAAAGCGTGCATCACTGGCAAAGTGAATATCAGTATCGAGGTTATCAAGTAGGATAAAATCACCTGCTTGATAATCCTGTTGACCCACGGTAACGCTTCCATAAATAACATATAACGCGGTTTCTTGCTGTGGGTTAGGCGACTTAATTTGACTATTGGCGCTGCCAACCACATCAATATAAAACATGGGGGAGTAGGTTTTAACTGGGGAGCTTAATCCGTAAGCTTCACCAACAATTAAGCGCATCATGATACCTTCATGAATTATGTGTGGTAGTTGCTGTTTTTTTATATGGGTGAATGAAGGCTCAATCTCAGTCATATTTTCTGGTAGCGCAATCCAGCATTGTAAGCCGTCAATATGATGCGGGTTAGCGCGCACTTCAAAGCTTTCTCGTTCTGAGTGAACAATGCCTTTACCTGCCGTCATCCAGTTCACATCGCCTGGGTGGATTTCTAAATTATTACCTAGCGAGTCGCGATGTAAAATGCTGCCGCGAAATAAATAAGTGAGTGTTGATAAGCCTATGTGCGGGTGAGGGCGAACATTGATCCCTTGGCCAACAGGAAAATCGTTTGGTCCCATGTGATCAAAAAAGATAAATGGTCCCACCATTTTTTTATCAAAATTAGGCAGTACGCGCTTTACGTTTAAGCCACCAATATCATGTTCAGTTGGGTTGAGTATTTTAGCCATGTTTTGCTCCTTAAAGGTGACCAAGCAGAGTCACGTTGATTCGATTAATTGAATACATAAGTTATAGCCCTAACAATAGATGATCACTTAATTTCGAGTATCACTATTGATGCTTGATTAATAATATACTCACGTTAAAAGAACGAAAATTAGTAAAAATAGGCGTTAATATTCTTTTTTAAAGAATTTTAATGGTGTGTTGTATGGCACTAAAAGGAGCTTTATGCGTAGTAAACAGTGCTTACTATTACTTGTTGATGCTTTTAATGCAAAATACCGCAGGTAGGGAAACTAGCGACGACACATTTACGCTCATCAAGCATTGCGATAAGACGCTGAGGGTATTTGCGATTAGCAAAATATAGCAGTTGTTGTGATCACACGACCGACAACACAAAATTAGACAGTAAAAAACGGCCAATTACTTGGCCGTTTTACATCAAGAGTTAGTTAAGTTTTACTGGGCCGTTGATATTATCGATGCTCAAATCACCAGAGCCAGCGTCAATGATGGTGATACCTTTACTGTCGTTAACACGAATACTGCCTGAGCCATCCTCAATGGTGACTAGGCCATTTACATGTTCAACATAAATATCACCCGATTCATCTTCAATGGTGATGTAACTGCCTAGAGTTTTGGCATTGATGCTGCCAGAGTTATCGTCAATATCTACGCTGCCAGTGATATTAGTAAGGGTTATATCACCCGAATCATCTTCAATAGTCATATTGCCAGCAACGTTACGTGCAGTAATACTGCCAGAGTCATCACTGATCTCTACATTACCAGTAATATTTTGCAGATCGATATCCCCTGAATCATCGTCAATTGTGACGTGATGACCTTGATCAATACGAATGCTCCCTGAGTCGTCATCTATAATGATATTACCTAGTACACCAGCAATATCTATATCGCCAGAGTCATCGTCAATCTCAAGGTTAAATGAGCTTGGCACAGTAATAACTAAATCAATACTGGGTGAATTACCTTGATATACCACTATTCCTGATGAACTATAATTTTTTGCTATAAGTACGGCTTTATCGCCTTTTTGTTCCAGAGTAAGTATGTAAGGGTCATCACTTTTTGCTGTATAAATAGTGGCATCTACGCTGATGTTAGTTGCTGTGGTTGAGCCGATCACTTTAAGTGAACCCGCCTCAGCATTAATACTTAGTTGCTGTAATTGTGACGCTGATATTGAGCGTTGCTGCTGTTGTTGTATATTGGCTGACGAGGTTGAAACATGCACAATACAGCCACTGAGAAACAATAGGCTAGTGGCAATAGGAAGGGCTTTGGCTAGCAAAGAAAGAGGTTTGTTGATCATTATTTATTTTCTCATTGTTAATTATATTTTACGATTTGCTAATTTATAGCAAAAACAAAGCCAAAATTTAATGATTTGTTTTTATTGGTTTTTATTTTTATTATCAGATAAGTATAGCGAATAAGTGGTCAAAAATACCAAATTTAGGGTTGTTCTTAATATTCTTTAGATTGGATCTGGAAGGTACGCTAAGCCACTTCAACACGCGTGAAGTGGCTTAGTTTTTTCTAATTATTACAAATGGTGATTATCGCTAAGTTTGGGGGCGACTGAGAGTAGTAAATAGCAGTACTTGAATAAGATGTATTGCGCACATTGTCTTCAACCACGGTTATTTCATATGTTGCAGTTACAGGGAGTGCAATATTTAGTGTGCTATCTAGATATGTGTTATTACTTTTTTGTAATATCAAAGGCTTGGTTTCATCATACTGAGCCTGAAAACTATTCGACGTTAAAATAGTATCGATCATTTTAAAGCGCAGATTTACGGTGTCGGGTCCAGTAAAATCAGGACAGACGAATACAGAGACTTCTACATCTTGAAAAACCGGTAGGCTTGTTTGATTAATATTAATGATAAAATCATTTTGTGTTATCGCTGCTGAACTATACTCGCTAGTTGCCAGTCTTTCATCTGCTGTAGAAATACTAACAGTTGCGCCCTGTTCAACACTAACTATTGCCTCAAAGAAGCCGCTGCTATTTGTAGTATGCTGCTTACCATTTATCATCAGTATAGCGTTATTGATACCAACTTTAGCTACGTTGGTAATTTGTCCTTTAACTATGCCTGTTAGTAAAGCGGAATCGGTAGCAGAGATCGCAAACTCCATTACAGCTGCATTGCCCTCAGCATCAGTAACAGTAACAGTGACATTATAGCTACCTATAATATCAGGGGTAAATTCAGCGACGCCATCTTTTATGTTTACCAGTGCTGCATTTGACTCATTAGGCTTGGTAAGCCCCCAAGTATAATTAAGATTGGTCTCTTCAGGGTCGTAACTTTGGCTAACATCAAATGTTACTATATTACCAACAAAAGCCTGACGTAATTGTTCGCCTTTAGAAATAATGACTGGCTTTGCATTGTCTCTAACTATGATAGTGATTGTTTGCGTATCGGAGTCTTTATTACCATCATTGGTACGTAACGAAATAACAAAACTTCCTGCACCTGATGCTTTAAAGTAAGGTTTAGCAACGTCTGTGTTAGAAAGCGTAGCACGTCCTAATGGCGATAAAATTTCCCACTGGTAGGTAAGCTCTTTGCCTTCAGGATCTGTGCTTTGTGAGCCATCAAGTTGAATTTCTTCATCGACTAAAATAGGTGCTACATCAGCAATAATCGCTGTTGGTTTTGCATTGGCTTGAGCGTGAAGAACGCTTGTTGCTTGCTCAGAATTAAGCTGTCCGTCTGATACGATTAATGTGATCATATAATCACCTTCAATATCAGCACTGATAGAAGGGGTTGCTGTCGTACCTTGGATTAGCTGCGCTATACTATTCTCAGGTCTGCTTTTTATCTGCCAAAGGTAGCTCAAGGGTTGCCCTTCAGGATCGTTGCATTGTTCGCATTGCAGAGTAATAGTTTCAGCTAAGTTAATGTTTCTCTCAGCTACAAGTTGTGCAATAGGAGCTTGATTTGCTATCTCTACAGTTAAAGTAACTGTGGCGGTATCAGTTTCACCATATTGATCTTTAACTGTTAGTGAGAGCGTGTACTCACCGAGGTCTAAAGAAGAGAAGCCTGCGGTATTGCTTAAGTTATCAGTGAGTGTCGGGTTGCTATCGGCAGGTTGTGCGGTAATAGTCCACAGATAACTTAGTGTATCACCTTGATCAGGGTCACTGCTTTGCTTGCCATCTAATGTGACTATGCTGCGAGGAGCGACGGTTTTATTTTGTACTTTAATAACCGCTTGAGGAGCTGAATTTTCGTATAAAGACTCACTTTTTATCATTACCTCGTTGCTTGCTGTTTCGCCCAGTGAATTAGTAATGGTTAGCTTTATTGCGTAAGCACCTGTTTTATCTGCAATGAATTTGCTGGTAACGCTATTATTATTTTCTATGATTGCATTGCTGGTAAGAGGCTTTGCCGTAAACTGCCATAAGTATTTATTTATTACACCGTTAGATGTGCTACTTAGCGCACCATTTAATGCAACCACATCACCTTGTTTTACTGTTTGAGTAAGTCCTGCATGAGCAATTAATTGCGTTGGCTCGGCTTTAATTTCAATTAATTTTTCAACTGGGGCGCTCGAAAGTTTGCCATCGCTCACAACTAAAATTAGTTTATAACTCTTTGCTTCAGCAAGTGATACTTCAACTTTACTTTCATTATCAACAGCAAGAGCGAGCTCATTTTGTCCGTCTGCAGTGGTTAAGCGCCATTTATAAACTAATGAATCGCCGTCGGGATCGCTACTTTTTGTACCGCTAAATGTTAGCGCGGTATTTACCCGCATTTCACCGGTTGGTGCACTGATCATGGCAACGGGTTTATTGTTAGTGACTTTATTGGTTGGTTTTTTTTCTGAGTCACCACCTCCTGAGCCACAGGCTGTGAGAGTTAGGATCAAAGCTAGCTGGATTAAAAAACTCCATTTCATATTACTTTCCTTGTTGTTGGTTTTGTTGTGTTTAGTGGTACTGTAAAGCTAAGCCTGTAGTGCTTGCTATTAAATTTAAATGAGGATTATTTCTGGTTTGAATTAGGTTGGTATAAAGTCCATTTTTCATAATATTTATTTCCGTTAAATATTTTATAGTTATGTTAATTTAATTGTTTATAATATGAACCCAAAAGAGGGAAAATAAAAGAATTAAATTCAAATTTTAGAAAAATTTTGGCGCTAAGTTGTTTATGTGTTTATTTAGAGTTGTAGGCCAAGCTAAGTTACTTGGCCTTTATTTTTAATGAGGGGTTTTATTCAGGTGCTACATCTAATGTAGTAAATAATGAATAACGTACGCTATCGATACCTTTTTCAGTTGAACCTTCGCTCACACTTGCTTCAATCAGGTATAGTCCAGGGTGTTGCCATGTGTTAGTGAAAAAGCCGTTTTTATCTGTGGTTACTTTAACTTCGCCACGTTCGTTACGATAACGTGTATCACCTTTTAAGATGGCAAGTTCTATGTTGGCAGCAGGTTTACCGTCTTTTAATAACTGAAAACGTGCCTCTTCACCAACAAATAAATCATTAGGATGAGTCGGGCCGCTGATCTCTAAGCCTTGACCAAGTAGCGCAGGTTTTGAGGTGCCGTTGCGGCTTACAAATGTATCTACCGTTGCAATCGATTTAGTGGTTTTAATATCGGTTGCATCAGCTGGGATATCTTTACTGTCTTTAGGGCCAAATACACGGCCACGTTCGCCTTTGGCATCTTTATAAAAAGTCATTAGTCGTGGTTCTTGGCTCATCGTTATATGATAAGTACCTTCCCCAGCTAGTTTTACCGCCGCTGAATTTTTACGTTGCAGATAATATGCACGAATTTTATCGCTAACTGGTTTGCCATCAGGGCCGATTGCCATAATCAGATTATCATCATATTCCGCGCCTTTTTGTGCTGGACGATATGCTTTATCTGGTGCGAAAATTTCATTCGAAATACTGGCATCGATCATCACATAATGTGCTTTGTCGCCTGAAAGAGATGTGTGCGAAGGCACTAACCAGCGAGCATGTGCATTGGCATAGCTAGATGCTAGGGCAGTGAAAGTAAGTGCGCCGATAAATGCGCTTTTAAGTAAATTGATTTTCATAGTCTTTCCTTATTTAAATTGTTTTAGCAGCTACATTTACTGACTTTTAATGGTGACGAAGCTTTGTGAAAATTCATTGGTGCCATCGATGGTGATCTTGCCGTCTTTATTTAGATCAAGTTCTACACGGGTGTAATCACGGCCACCTTCTTCGCGAACGACTTCTAAATTAAGTAAATACTTGCCTGCAGCTACGGCTTTGCCATCTAGATCTGTGCCATTCCAGTTAATGGTGTAAGTACCTGGGCGCTTTGTTGCACCTGTTACACCATCAAAGTTAGCGTCACTTTTTCCGGCTTTACGCCACCACTGGCGTAAGTCTTTAAACCATTCTGCTTTTTCAACCCATAAGGCAACCGTGGTTACATGCTTACGCTCTGGGGTTTCTAGCCAAACCGCGACATAAGGTCGATGGTAAGGTTGTACGTCTAGATCAGGTAGGGTTAGTTCTATTTCAAGTTCAGCGGCATTCGCATGAGGTTGAAACAAAGCTGCTGTAAATAAAACAACAGCGCTTATTAAGGTATTAAGTTTTAGCATTAAGACACTCCTTTTAGTTGCGGAACCCAGCATAAATAAATGACTGCTGGTGTTGCGACCCCAAGCACTGTTAGCCATATTCCTACTAAGCGTTTTTTTCTATTTTGAAATAAAATAATCATCCCGGTGATAGCAAAAAAAATCATTAACACGGCTGATATATCAATCACCCAGCTCCATGCTTCGCCGCTATGACGGCCTTTATGTAAATCGCCAATTAAGCTTAAAAAGCCGCCAGTTTGATATTCGAGATTCAGTTCGCCACTGATGAAATTAAGTTCTGCGAAGGCAAAACCTGCAGGCAGTGGGTAGTCGAGCATCACGAGTGCATCTTCTTTTTCCCAGTCGATACTTTTTACTTTAGTTAAGCCATATTGGTTGGCTAAGTAAGCTTCTATTTCAGGGTATAAAATGGGTAAGGTTGCTAGGTTTTCTTGGCCCTGCTCAAGTAATGCACTTGGGAGTGATGTGGTTAGTTGCCCATCACTTTTATCGCCTTCTAGCCAATCAACATGATTAAGTACAATCCCACTGACAGAAAATAAAATAAGCAAAAACAGCAGTGCTGTTGATAGATAAATATGCAACGCACGACTGGTACTATATAAAGTTCGTTTATTTATTAACGGCATAAATAATTTAGTAGTTAAGCAATGTTATCTACATGGTAATGATTTGCATTAGTTATCACAACATTATTTACGAAATTTACATTGCTAGGTATTTTGAAGGGCGAGAGAGTAAATAAATCATAACCGCTATTTCGATGCAGGCTACCAGCAGTAAAACCCACCACGGCGGTGCACAAAGCAGCAATACAATAAAGCCAAGTGACATACCAATACCCGCAAACCACTTCGCCTTTACGGGTACTACTTTGTACTTTTGCCAATGGCGTAAGGTTACGCCATAACGAGGATGATTGAGTAACCAAGCAGCGAGTTTTGGGGACGAGCGAGTAAAGCACGCTAATGCCAAAATGAAAAAAATAGTGGTGGGCATCACAGGTAAAACAATACCTATAATTCCCAGCCCAACCAAGGCTAGTCCTAATAGTTGATAGCCAATACTTTTATAAGTGGCTAAAATTACTTTTAAATTCATGAATAGACTTGTGCCTGATAAAGTTGAAAACGGCTAAATGCTTGGCAAGCAACGTTAAACAATATGCTGCTAGTTTACTCAGCATTGTCAGTTAATTGTACTCGATGACGTTATACTCTGCCACGTTCAGCGCCTCAGCTTGCGATTCAACCTGATGCCGCTGTTCTTTTTATATCCTATTATGAGTTGATGGGAATGTAATTGCTTGCAGTCATTGCTTACAGCGTTATGAAGGATGAGTTTATGAGGGGGTAACCTCTTAAGACTAACCCCCCTAATTACAGGCTGACTTTAAAGATTAAAAGTAATAGCCAATATTAATATTAAATCGACGCTCGGTTTCATTACTATCACCGGCAACAGAGCCACCTACAAATGCTTGATTGCGGGCATGAACTAAATCAAAGTAAGTGAACAAGCCGCCAGCCGCGACGGATACCCCGGTAACATTCATCCAAGTATCGGCAGTGTCATCAGACTTGTTATAGATCGCGCTGTAATCATTATAAAATTGCAGGTTGCTTACTGGACCCCATTCAACCGGTACGCTGTAAGCGACATTAAAGCTACTGGTGGTTGCATCGGTCGCAATAGAGTCATAAAACCCATATGCGCCAACCGCGATACGATTAGTGTCATCGATATTGTAGTCATATTCGCCATGCTGTAGCTGAATATTCCAATTATTGATAACGCTGTTTACATGCAGTGCCCATGCGTTGTAACTTCCTGCGCGGTCTTGGCCGTCATGTAAGCCACCGGCCAAGCCTGATATTCCGACTTCTGTGGTCATGCCTTTGCCGTGTTCAAAGTAATAGGCGTAGCGGCCGGCAAAGGTATTATACTCACCAAGCCCTTTGCTCGGTTCGGCATAAATACCCTCGTCGACGGTGCGACTACCAACAATATCGTACGAATAGCGATGGCTGCGATCTTCAACATAACCATCGACACCACCGAGTTCGTCATTTTTGAAAAAACCTAAATCGAGCTGCCAGTTATCAGCTACTTTACGTTTAAACATCACGCCTAAATCATGATCGTCTTCTAAACCAACGTAGTAGTTTGCACTAAAGAAATAGTTATGGGAGTTATAAGGATCATTACCAAACGGCACTTTTGTGATACCTACTTGCACTTGCCAGTCGTCAGTAAATTGATAGCCTGCCCATGCTGATTTTATTGCGGTCATGTAATCAAAAAAGCGGATCTCTCCGCCGATCAGCACTCCACCAATATCGCCAGAAACATTTAAACGGAAAATATCAAAATCAAAATCGCCACCACGGTTTTTATTGCCGTCATCATATGAGGTGTGACTGTAGTTAGTACGAATTGCACCACCAAATTTAACTCCGGATAGGGCTGTTTCGGTATTATCTTGAGTTTGCTTTGCGATAGTCTTGGTCTGTTCTTCAAGCTGTTGATTAACTTTAGCTTGTTTTGCTTTTTCAGCCGCAAGCTGCTGTTGCAGTTGCTGCATCTGTTGTTGGAGTTGAGAAAGTTGAGCTTGCATAGCATCAATGTCTGAAGCATATGAGGCGCTGCTTGTTGCGCCTAGCATAGTCGCGAAAGCTAACTTTGATAGTTTAAGCATGATAAATCGCTATTCTTGATATAGGTCTGTATAGAATAGACTAATTGTACCTTTAACCCAAGTTAACTAACCATGCGTTCTAGGGTAATCATTTGTTTAATATGATTTTATAAACTATTTATTCGGTGGGTTTGCCTTCAGCGGCGCGGGTCAGCACGCCAACTTCTAATAAAGGAGCTGCATCTATACTTTGAGCATCCATCATAGTAGCAATACGCTGCATTGATGATAGTAGCTGGCTTTGTTCCCACTCGTCTAAGGCTGAGAACTTTTCAATAAAGTGTTCTTGTAACGGTTGTGGTGCTGCTTGCAGAATCGTTTGACCATTTGCAGTGAGGTAAAGACTCACTCGACGTTTGTCTAATTGGCTGCGAACACGCGTCACTAAATCGCGGTTTTCTAAGCGATCCAAGATATTAGTTACAGTTGCAGGACTCAGGTTTACATTTTGGGCAATGCGACTGGCTGTAATACCATCAGTTTGTGCTACTTCAGTCATAATTAATAGCTGCGGACCGGTAAGGCCGGAGATTTTATTTAACTGCTTAGAATGGAGGTCGATCGCGCGGATCACTTTACGTAAAGAAACCAATAATTCGTCATATTTTTTCATTTTTATCTCATTCGCAGATGGTTTGCGGTCAAGGCGCTCGCGCAATCAATAAATATTACACATCTAATAAATAGAGTTCAAATAGATAAGGTCGATTTATACTGTATTATTGGCTTTACACAGATCTGTGGCTGTTTTTTATTTGTTTTGAGTTGAAATTAAATTTAGTTCATTTGCATATTATTTAATTAAACGTTTTTGGTGCTGAGCTTACCTATAAGTCATGACAGAGTGAAAAATTGTAAATTTGACATAAAAACTCACTAAATAATATTTACTAATTGGTTGGGGATTGGGTAAGGTGAGATAGGTTTTTCATTTTTATGGGACGTATAATGAAGTTATCTCCATCTGTAAGCATCGAACAAACTGACACTGGTTTAGAATATATCAATGTTGCAAGCGAGCTTTGTAGCGCTAAAATTTTTCTACAAGGTGCACAACTCACTGAATTCACGCCATGTGGCAAAAAGCCATTAATTTGGGTATCAAGCGAGGAAGATTACCAAGAAGGTAAAAGTATACGTGGTGGCATTCCTATTTGTTGGCCATGGTTTGGTGTCAATCCAAATCCTGAGTGGCCAATTCACGGTGTAGCACGTACGAGCTTATGGCGAGCAGATGAAGTTGCAGAGCAAGACGATGAAATTCGAGTTAGCTTAACCTTGCCAATGGCACAAGTTGATGAAACCTACTGGCCACACAAATCAAAGCTAAAGGTTGAATTTATACTAACTAATCAGCTTGAAGTGCGTTTAACAACCACTAATTTAAGTAACCAAACTATAACTTTCACGCAAGCGCTGCACACTTATTTTCCAACCCCTGCTATTGAAGAAACTCAAGTGGATGGGCTGCAAGGTTCTAAATATATTGAGTTTAGCGAAGGCCCGTTTGATCAAGATGGACTGGTTGGTTTTGCTCGTGAAACAGATATGGTTTATACCCAAGCCGCAGCTATCCAGCGTATTATTACTCCGGATGGAATTATTGAAGTCGGCCGTGAAAACTCTAGCTCTTGTGTGCTGTGGAACCCGTGGATTAATAAGTCAAAGCGTTTATCTAATTTTGCTGATGATGAATACCATACAATGTTGTGCCTTGAAGCGGCAAATGTAATGGATGATAGTGCGATTGTAGCGCCAGGCGAAAGTCATACCTTAGCGACGACCATTCGCTGGGTGTAATATAGGGCCGCAACTTTGCTATAAATCAAAGCCAACGTATCAAATCGTTGGCTTGTTAAGGAAAAAAAGTGTTCGAAAACCACCAACTGGACGTCTTACCCCAACATCAACAAATAGTATATAAGCCACTTGCAGATAAAGCGTTGCTGCACGCTCAGCTTAACTGGCTGCTGTTTTATCTACCATTAACTGCAATATTAGGCGCTGTTTGCTTTTTTAATCAGGAGTTTGCAGCACTGGCACAAACGAGCTTACTGATTGGTTTACCAATTATTTTAGTTTTATCGCTAGGTTATAACGTTGTCAGTATGCGACTTAAAGGAATTGCTATGCGTGAGCATGATATAGCTTATCGCAAAGGCGTTATTTGGCAGCAGGTGACGATTTTACCTTTCTCACGAGTGCAGCACACAGAAATACATCGTGGCCCTTTGGAGCGAAAACTGGGCTTGGCTAGCTTGCGTTTGTATAGTGCTGGCGGAATGAGCGCCGATCTCAACATTAGTGGCTTAAGTCATGATGATTGTAAAAATATCCGTCAGTATATTCAAAAGTACACTGAAGCAAGACAAGTATCTAACAATACCAGCAATCAAGCCGGTGATAGTGTATTAGCTACTGATGAGTCGTTAAATGGATAATTTGAAATGGCAGCGTGTTTCGTCTTGGTCACTGGTTTATTTTATCTTGCATTTTGCTTTCCGATTTGTCAAAGACGGTGTATTTAACTTACTACCTATTATGGTTGTGTTTGTTACGCAGGTTGAAAATAAGTGGTTTTGGGGGCAAGTTGCATTAGCGGTAGCGATTATTAGCTTGTTAATTTATTCATTTTTTTACTATATTAATTTTCGCTTTTGCATTACTGATGAGCATGAAATATTACTCAATAAAGGGGTGTTTAAAAAAGAGCGTTTAACTTTGAACTTTTTGCGAGTGCAGAATGTTAATATTGCCGAACCGTTTTATTTTAAGCCTCTGGGTTTGGTTAACTGTATTTTTGATGCCGCTGGCAGCACTAGCCAAGAGGCTGTATTACCAGGGGTTACATCGCTATATGCAGAGCAAATGCGCGAGCGAGTATTGGCTTATAAAGAAACCCAACAACAAACTGCAGCTAAGCAGCAACCTGAAGATACACATACCAACGAACCACAACAATGTTTGCTGCTGAGCAATAAAGAAGTTGCAAAATTTGGCTTGATGTCGAATATGGCTATTTTGGCATTAGCAGCGCTTGCGCCTTTTATGAATGTTATGCTGGATTTCTTAGAAAAAGCGGTGATCAATCGCCTAGAATCATTCTATCAGCAAGAAGTGGGCGTGTTGGTTGATGCTGCAGCACTCGCTGTGTTTTCAATACTTGTGCTTGTTGTGTTGGTTGCCGTTTTATTATCGGTATTAATGTCATTAATCCGCTTTTATAATTTTCAGCTTTACTTTCAGGCCGGAAAATTTAAACGCATTGCTGGATTATTAGAGCGTCATCAGTTGTCGGTGAGTCTTGATAAAGTACAATCGCTGCTGATTAAGCAAAACCTAATTGCACGACTACTTAAACGTTATACCGTGCAGTGTTTGCAAGCAACCAGCGGCGGCTTTAGCGCGGGCGCAAAGAGCAAACAAAGCTTAGTGATGCCAGTGCTTTCACTTGAGCAAGTAAAACAAGTTTGTCAGTGGGTACATCCTTGGCTTAATTTAACCGGTGATGATTTTAAAGCACTCAACTTTAAAGGTGTCGAAAAAGCGTTACTGATCAAAAACCTATGCTTTTATGCTTTGTTACCGAGCGCTTTAATTGCATTTATGGGCTATGCAGGACAAGGTTACAGCCCTGTATATGGCCTGCTTTGTGCTGTATTACTAAGTTCCTTGGTGTACTTATCATATCGACGATACGGTTATTATTTTTATCAATATCAAGGGCGATATTACGCAGTGTTTCGCAGTGGCATGATAAGTGTGCATTATCGAGTGTTTGAACTATATAAAGCGCAAAGCACGCGCGCAGTAAGCACTTATTTTATGCGAAAAAGTGGTTTGAAGAGCTTGTCTATACAACTCGCTGCGGGCACAGCGACTATGCCTTATATCAAAGCAGAGCAAGCCGATGAAATTATCGACTTTATTCTCTGCCAAGCTGAATCTGATCAACGAAGTTGGATGTAATTCACCGCTTTCAAGTTCTTAGGATGGTATTTTATTAGGCGATAAAGCGTAATAGCGGTAACTCACGTTTTCTTACATTTTTATGCTCTCTTTTTAGGCTAAGTTATGACAATAATGGATTTAAAATAAGAGATCAGGGAACATGATGAAAAAAACCTTACTCGCTACTTCGTTATTATTAGCCACACATACACAGGCCGCCGTGCAATGGCAAACTATTCATACCGAACACTTTAATGTTCATTACAGTCAAGAAAATGCAGATTGGGCACGCTCTGCGGCCAATGAATTAGAAATCGTCCGCAGCAAAGTGCTTGAGCAACAAAACCGTGCTTTAGATGAGGCGGTTGATGTGGTGGTGTTTGATCCACTCAATGCCGCTAATGGTTTTGCATTACCGGTTTCAAATAAGCCATTGATGGCGCTTTTTACTACACCACCGCAGTCAGATACAGTGATCTCAAATAATAGTGGTTGGCAGCAATTACTGGTACTGCACGAATATATTCATCTAGTGCATTTAGCACAACCTACCCGCAGTAAATGGCGTCAAGAGCTCAGGAATATTTGGGATTTATACGATATAACACACAGCGAGATGCCTCGCTGGGTGGCAGAGGGTTACGCAACATTACTTGAATCGAAAATGACGGGGCGTGGTCGGTTATTTGATAACTACAGCGAGGCGATTTTAATCGAATTTGCTCAGCAAGGTGCATTGCCCCGCTATGATCAGTTGAATAGTACAGATGGTGGCTTTATGGCTGGCTCTATGGCGTATTTAATGGGCGCCCGATTTTTAGCTTGGCTAGAGAAAAACTATTCAGAGCAAACCCTTGATGCTGTTTGGACGCGTATGCAAGGGGTTAAGCAACGCGAATTTGATGACGCATTCGAAGGGGTCTTTGGTGACTCTGCGAGTAAGTTGTATCGACGTTTTATTGCTGAGTATACCTATCAAGCAATGAGTAAAGAAAGAAGTGAACAGTCACTTACTAGTGATCTTTGGTTGGCGTTAGATCATTATGCTAGTGGTCCTGCTTTATCACCAAATAGCGAGCAACTTGCAGTGGTGGAGCGTGATCAAGACGGCAAGACTCAGTTAAAACTCTACAGTACTGAGGATAACCTCAAAGCTGCAGAAGAGTTTAACCAAGAGCAACAAGAGCTACTCGCTGATGATCCTAAAGATGTTGCTGATAAACCACCCAAGGTGTTTCAACGTAAGCAAAAGCAAGTCTTGAATCAAATCAACCGTGCGGGTATTCAAAACCCACAATGGCTAAATGACGACGTGTTGTATTTTTCAGCCTACAGCAACGTAGATAATATTGATAATCAGCGTATATCAGATATATTTAGCTGGGATACGCAAACCGGTGAAGTTACCAAACTAACTGATTTAGCTGGCCTGCGGCGCTTTAGTATTGCAGATAATGGGCAAACACTTTATGGAGAACAGATTAAAGGGGGTTACTCAGAGTTAGTGCGAGTTGATTTACAAACCGGTCAAGCTCAACCATTATTCGAAAAAAGTCTAGCAACGGTTTACGATTATCCAGTAGTTAGCCCCAATCAACAGCAACTCGCCTTTCTTAAAACTGAGTTTAATCATAATTGGCAATTGTATATACAAGATCTTTATGGACAAAAATCAATTGCTGTACCAATGCCTAAGGGATATCAATACTTATCACAACCAAGTTGGAGTGCGGATGGCAAGCAGCTTTATTTTGTTGCAGGATTAGCTCAGGCAACGGATATCTACCGTTATGATTTAACTACACAACGTTTGTTCAAGCTGACTCAAGGCCAACAAGCGGTTGCTAATCCACTCGCATTATCTGACGGGGATTTACTGTATTTTTCAATCAGTAGTGATGGCCCTGACATTATGCAGCTACAGGTAAATAATAACGAAGAAGAAATCACCGATTTTGCAACTAACAGTATTGCGCCTTTGTTGCTTGTGAATGAGCACACCTTGCCAAAAGCTCAAATATATCAACAACCCATTGGTGAGCAAACGCACTACGATATTTGGCAGCAAAAAGCCACTTTTGCGTTAGGTGAACAATATCATTCAGCCTCCGCGGCATTATTTTCAGCGAGTATTAAAGGCAGCGATTTACTCAAGCAATTAGATTGGCAGCTGGGCTACAGTGTTGATTTACATGACACTGCACTGCAAGGCATTTATGCCCAAGCACGCTACAGTGCGCTTGCAATCAAGTTTGACAGCCAGTTATTTTCTTATGATTTGAATGCTAGCAAGCAATATCAGCATAGCCTGTTGGCTGATCAGTCAGTGCAAGGCGGCTATATTGCTGCCAGCCTGCCACTGAGCTTTGGAGAGTTTAAAGTACAGCCAGAACTGGCTTATAACTACTCAGAGATAGATGATGCAAATATCAAGCAAGAGCAGAGTTCACAGTGGCTTAGAGTCGGCTTGAAGCAATCTTGGAGCTATGACAGACAAGATTATGCCATCGGCCAAGCGATTGATGCGCGTTGGTATAGTGGCGATAGCGACACGCAGAGTTGGCAGGGCTATGATGTTTCTGCGCAGCTATTTGGTAAAGCGCTGGCAATCCCGATGTATGCTAATTATAGCCAGCAATATAGAGATGATAGTGAGTTGCGATTAGGTGGTTTTAGCTCTTCGTTGTTATCAAAAAATATTCGCAGTGACCTTGTTTTTGCACCTGAACTGCCCTTTTACAGCGCTATTGGCAAACGCTATCAAGGTTATGGTGGAGGTATTAGCTGGGCAGAAGGCATGCCATGGTTGTACTATCAACAGCATCAGATTGACCAACAGGTATACGGGCAAAGCTATGGTGTGAAATGGCAAGGCCCCTTTAGTTTTGGCTTAGGCCCTGCAGGCCTCAATGATGTGAAACTTGATTTTGGCCTAGTCAGAGTAGAAGGCGACAGCTTTGATGATGAGCTTAGAGGCTGGCTCGGGTTTTATTATTCGTTGTAAATTAATGGAGGCTCCAAGGAGCCTCTTCTATCGCTTTGTCTAAGTTAAGTATTTAATGCTGTCGCTGTTCGCCTTTGCTCGCGATTTCTTTGTGATTGTTTTTTACGGTTACGGCGGCTAAGCCACAAGTAAAAACCAGTGCCTGCAAGCCATACTGGGCTTAGGCCAATCACGCACCATAAGATTTTACTGAGTAAACCGGCAAAATAACCAAAGTGTAATTTTCTAAAGCTATCAATTACTCTCCAACCAATGCCGACTTCGCGAATATCCCAGTTAGCTATATGTTCACCGGTTTTTTTATCATAAGTAATGGTGTTGGCGTATTCGCTTGCCAGTGGATTGTTGCTATCAACTTCACCAAATAGCGTAATGTTTTCGTCAGGCTCCAGTGGCATAACTAAAAAAGTACCATTAAATGTCGGGATTTGTTTTTTGCTATCATCCAGAATGGCTTGAAAGTTAATGGTATCGCTATGTAAGTTTTTGGTGAGTATAAAATGCTGTTCTTCTGCGTGTTCGACTACTTCGTGATACCACACAGCCCAATTAAAGTAGCCGCCAGTGATCGCCAAAATTAAAATAATGGGTGAGCCAAGTACCCCTGTCATTTTATGAATATCGCTTAGTACAATTTGCAGCGTCGCCTTGAAGCGTACTGAAAATAAACGTTGCCAAAATTTACGATAAATTATTAAGCCTGTAACGCCGAGGATAAATAGAAAGATTGCAAAAAAGAACCCAAGGACGGTGCCTGTTTGACCAGGTAGAGTTTTTAAATCGTTTAGCAAAAATGTGTAATGCAGTTCTAAAAACCAATCTGTGAAGTAGTGACTAGTGCTAACTGGCTGCGAAAGTATTTCGCCAGAATATTGATTGATATGAAATTTATACCAAGTGTCGGTACCGCGTTCGATTAAATAAACCCGATCAGCAGTATCATCATTAAATATTTCCCAACTACCTACTACATAGCTAGGAAATTCATGCTCAGCAACCGCTATTAATTTATCAATGGGTTTGCGTTCTGCGTGACTATCAACGACAAAGTGACTATCTGGCATGAGTAAGCCATCAATTTCACTTTTAAACACTAATACGCTGCCAGTTATACTGATCACAATAAGTGGAATCAAAGCACAAAGCGCAATCCAACTGTGTATTTTAAAAAGTGTTTTTCTCATAAGGCAAAGAGTCGTCAAAATTAATTTGTTGCATGATAACAATTATCAATGTTATTTCAATTCTATGCGATGAGATGTTTACATACCAACGGCAAAGTGTCAGTCGAAACATGGAAACTGTAAGGTTAACTTGCCGCAGGAGTAGTGAGTTTATTTTGTACAAATGGTTGCTTGTTTTTATAGGACCTTTACAATGCCGCGCCTTACATAAAGCATATAAAAACAGTGGTTTACACTGACTTATTGTTTTGTTAATAAGTTGCTAACTTATTAATCAATTACTAGCGAACGAGGTCTACTTTGGCGCATTACCTGCCTATTTTATCATCATTTATTTTAGTGTTTAGCTTTTTACCATTACTAAATAAAATTCGTAAAAACCGCAGTGTATCGGGGTTGTCATTATTAATGATGACCTTTGGGGTGGCGCAAAGTATTTATTTTATTGCATTTAATCTCTTTTTTGAACGTTACTACATGGTACTACCGTTTGTGGTGACCGGGTGTTTAAGTGGCTTAATCTTGTATTATTTTGCTCGATATAACGCCAAAACTAGAGAGCGAACTCAGTTGGCCGCTATGTTAGGTTTTTCACTATTACCTTTTTTACTGTTAGTAAACCCACAGCTAGAGACTGCTAACGTACTTACTTGGCTTACTTTTGTTGGCTTAATAATGAGTTCGGTGCGAGTCATGCCGCAAACCTATAAAACGCTGCGCAGCGGAGATATAAGCAACTTAAGTGCTCGTTATTTTAGCTTACAGTTTATTGCTGGTGTGTGTGGTTTATTTGCAGAATTAGCGATGGCAGCACCAAGTACTTCGCATCTTTTAACGTTTGTGATGATCTTACTGACTAATGCCGCGCAACTTGGTTGTATTCAATATTATAAAATGCGCCCTGCAATAATATAGAATTGTTTGTTTTAAAAACAAGCGATTCCAAAGTTACTGTTTTTATGGCAAATTACCTTATCGAGATAAAAGGGATAAGGTATGAATTGGAATCAACTAGGTTACTTATGTCGATTATTTTCGCCATTAAGTAACCTTACACATGCACAGAAAAAGCAACTAAGCAGTGCCGAGCATTTACGGGTTTATAAAGCTGGGCAGCACAGTAGTCAATTAGCTACAAAATTATCAGCACAGCTTATTGATAACCGTTGTGAACACGAGCAGCAAAGACTTGCGTTATGTTATGAACAATTACCAAATGCAATTAGTACTAACGGCTTTAAATACGGGAGCAGATTAAGCTATCTGGTATTTATTTTTACTGCTTTTATTATCATTAGTCTGATTTATCAGGTTTTTGTTATACCTTCCTTTTCAGCTGTATTGAGTGACTATCATGCTCAATTAAATAACTCGCTTAGTGATGTGGCAAAATTTTGGTATATATTTGTATCTCTACAAGGAATGCTTCTTTCATTAATTTTGCTCAGTGTTATACGCCTAAGCCAAATAGGCAATCTACTAAAAGCAGAACCATCATCAAGTTGTATCGATTTTATTATCCCCAAAAAAATTCGCCAGCAACACAGCGAGCTAATTGTAATACTTGAATTTCCTGTAAACGGGGCAAGTGAAAGTATTAGCTTCCCTGAGGTTGAGCATTTACAAAGTTGTCAGTTACATGGCTTAGATATTAGTAAAGAATTTGTGCTTTTAATAAAGCAAAAGCTGGCGGTGTTTAATCAAGATGCTACAAGGTATTTGAATAAACTCATTACTATTTTCACGATTACTTTAGTTATTGCGATTGCATTATTTTTGAAAGAGGCTTATCGGCCTATCTTCGCATTGGGAGAGATCATTTGAAAAATAAAGGATTTACCCTAATTGAGCTAATGGTTGTGATTGCTATCATAGGCATTCTAGCTTCTGTGGCATTGCCACAATACAGTAAATATATACAGCGCAGTGAGCTTGTAGACCCCTTAGCAATGGCTGCCGTTATACGAGAAGATGTAACGACTTTTTATTTAGAGCAAGGACGATTTCCATCAAACAATGAGGAAGCCGGTATACCTGCGAGTAAGTTTTTAATTGGCAATCGAGTAACTGGTATTGTCGTTGATGTTGGGGCTATTCATATTAGCCTTGGTAATAAAGCGTCAGTGCCTTTGCAGGGGACGATATTAACATTTCGGCCAGCTGTGGTCACGG
This sequence comes from Pseudoalteromonas sp. SR44-5, assembly GCF_014163675.1. Taxonomy (NCBI): domain Bacteria; kingdom Pseudomonadati; phylum Pseudomonadota; class Gammaproteobacteria; order Alteromonadales; family Pseudoalteromonadaceae; genus Pseudoalteromonas; species Pseudoalteromonas sp. SR44-5. The sequence continues at coordinate 154,847 of NZ_JACJDT010000005.1, read as the reverse complement.
GTAGTCCGGGTAGCCCTATAGCTTGGTTATGTGGCTACGATCAGCCAGTCGCAGGTATGCAAGCAATGGGTGAAAATAAAACCACCGTACCCAAAGATATTTTGCCGTCATCGTGTAAAGAACTTAAATATTAAAATATTATAGGTAAATGAATGCAACTGACTATCCATCAAGTAGACGCTTTTACTAACGAATTATTTAAAGGCAACTATGCAGCGGTTATTGATTTAGATAATTGGCTTGATAATGAGCTGATGCTAAACATTGGCGCAGAAAATAACGTATCCGAAACCGCGTTTACTTGTCGTCAAGCTGATGGCAGCTACGCTATCCGTTGGTTTTCACCATTAATGGAAATAGACTTTTGCGGGCATGCTACACTCGCTGCGGCATTTGTGTTGTGCGAACAGCACAATTTATCGCAAATTCGTTTTCAAGCTGCAGCAGTCGGTGAGTTAGTTATTAATAAAAATAGCGATGGCAGCTTTGCCATGACTTTTCCAAAACAAACTCCTTTTGTTGCAATAAAAATACCCTCTGAGCTATTTGCTGGCTTGTCTATACAACCCGTTAAGGTGTTGAAAAACCAACAAGCTTACTTTGCTATTTATGATGGTGAGCAAGATGTGCTAGATCTTAAAACAGACTCTGCGTTGCTTAAAACATTGTTCCCGCTAGATGTCGTAGCAACAGCACCAAGCGCAAAATACGACTTTATTTCACGTTATTTTTGGCCTGCTAATGGCGGTGATGAAGACTATGTAACCGGTTCAATTCACACCGGCCTTGCGCCATATTGGGCTAAAGAGTTAGGTAAAACCTGGCTAAGTGCTTATCAGGCTTCTAGCCGTGGCGGACATCTGTATTGTGAAGTTGCTGCGCACACAATTACTGTAACTGGCCATGCTGTGCGCTATATGCAGGGCACCATATATTTATAATGACTATTTAATTGCTACCTTGCGGTAGTTTAATGGTGATTTGCGCGCCATGCGCTGTGTTAGCTAACTGCAGGGGCACTAATTAGGCGCTCATAGCGTGATGCATATTGACCATACACAGGCGTCATAATATCAATATCACCTTGTTGGACGGTCACCACATTGAGCGTACTCGCATTTAGCTGCGGCACAGCAGGTTGCACCGCAAAATAGCTGATGCTTGCTAGCAGTATGAGTGCGGCAACAATGAGGGCTATTTTAACTTTGTTTAGTTTTGTGGTTTTCTCAATATTAATATTCATAATCTACAAATCTACAAATCTACGAGGTTGATAGTGTAGTTAATGAAAGTTTGATGCCAGAAATGAATACTGTTTATTTTCAGTTTGTTAAGTATTTATATGGTGATTCTAAAGTGATAGCTGTTCGATATTGAACACGCAGGTGTTCGGTTTTGAAAATAACAGCAGCCGCAGGAGATAGATTTATTATCCGAAGCTCAGGTTATTTAAATAAGGACTTTGAATCTTTTTGATACGGTTTTGTAACAGTTCCTTACAAATGTCACGTTAATGTTTCATTCAGCTCTGTTATTATGGCTTTAGTAAAATATTTAGGGGACTGATTATGCGAACAACGATATTGAAATGGACACTTCCATTTGTCGCGCTTGGCTTAGGAATTGTTGGCTTTGTGGGAATTAATGCGATTGCCCAAGAGCCAGAAAAAAAAGAAATAGTCGACACTCGGCCGGTTGTAAAAGTTGAGCCTGTAGCTGCCAACGATCATCAAGTGATTATTAATAGCTATGGCGAAGTTAAGCCACTTGAAAGCACGCGTTTATCAGCGCAGGTGTCGGGTGAGGTTGTTAGTTGGCATCCTCACTTTGTTGCTGGTGGTATTGTTGCTCGTGGCGAAACCTTATTTACTATTGAGAAAGATAACTATGAAGCGGCGCTATTACAAGCCCAAGCTGAACTTGCTCAAGCAAAATCACAGTTAATCGAAGAGCAAGCACAAGCACAAGTTGCGGCGGATGAAGTAAAGCGCTTTCCTGGTAAAGAGCGTACTGCATTGTTTTTACGTGAGCCACAAGTGCTTAGCGCGCAAGCATCGGTTAAGTCAGCGCAAGCACGATTAAAGCGTGCGCAACGTGATTTAGATAATTGCGAAGTAACAGCTCCTTATGATGCACTGGTTGTAAGTCGCGATATTGGTGTAGGCCAGTATATAAATATGGGCACACAAATCGGTGAGTTAAATAATATTGAAACAGCCGAAGTGATTATTCCGATCGCTGGCTTTGACAGTGTGTTTTTACCTGAGCGAGTTAAAGGCATTACTGCAACGGTAATAAAAACCGGTTTACATGGGTTTACGCGTCAAGCTGTGGTTGATCGTGATTTAGGTATTGTTGATAGTGCAACTCGTATGAGTAGCTTAGTTGTTCGTATAGATGATCCGTATGGGTTAGTTAATAAACAGCAGGCAATTAAATATGGCAGTTATGTACAAGTCAATTTTGCTGGCACTATGCTTAATAATATCTATCGCTTACCGCAAGAACTGGTGAATAACCAAATGGTATGGATTGTTAATGATGAGCAGCAACTTGAGCCACGTAAAGTGAAAGTGATCCGCGAAGAGGGCGAGTTCTTTTATATTAGTGATGGCTTAGAGGCTGATGATCAATTAGTTATTACCTTACCAGAGTATCCGCAAAAAGGCATGGCAGTGAAAATCGCTGGTGTGCAGGATGTTAAAAAAGTTGATGCACTCGATAGTGCAACCACTGAAAAACTATAAAGGGTAGACTGCGTTATGAGTAACACTGAACTACCAAATACACCAGACTCAACGGTTGAAAAGCAGACTGGTATTATTGCCTACTTTGCTAATAACTCTGTAGCGGCTAATTTAATGATGGTTTTCATTATAGTAATGGGGATCATTAGTTTTTTAACTATCCAACGACAAATGTTCCCGAACATTGAAATTAATTACATTACAATTAATGCGAATTACCCTGGCGCGTCACCGCAAGAGATGGAAGAAAGTATTCTCGTTAAGATTGAAGAATCTTTAAAAGATATTACCGAAATTAAAAAAGGTGTATATCGCGCATTTCGTAATGGCGGCAGCGCCCAGTTAGAAATCAATACTGATGCAGAGCTCACCGATGTACTGGATAAAATTAAGTTGCGGGTTGATGGTATCGCTACTTTCCCCGCAGGCATGGAGCCGGTCACCATAAGTCAAATAGAGTTTCGCCAAGATGTAATAGGCATGACATTAGTTGCCGACCTACCACTGAATGAGCTCAAACCGATAGCTAACCGCATTGAAGATGAGCTATTACAGCTATCAAATGTATCACTGGTGGTCAATGATGTACCACTGGATGAAATTGCCATTGAGATTGAACCAGACACATTACGTCGTTACAACTTAACCTTAAGCGAAGTCGCTGATGCTGTTCGTCGTTATTCCGCCAACTTTTCAGCAGGACAATTAAAAACCGATGCTGGGGTTATTTCTGTTCGAGTTGAAAACCAACTGTATTCAGGTGAGGAGTTTCGCCAAATACCAGTAAAAATTGGTGATAACGGCGCTAAAGTTTTACTGCAAGATATTGCAATTATTAAGGACCAATTCACCGAAGGCGAACGTTACTTTAAGTTCAATGGTGAAAATGCCGTTTATTTATCAGTAAAAGCGACGGAAGAGCAAAGTATTATTCCTGTTGCGGATTCAGTTAAAGCGTTTATTGATCAAAAAAATAAAGACTTACCGCCGGGTGTCCGCTTAGAGCCATTAATGGATATGACCTATTACTTAAATGCTCGCTTAGATATGATGGTAAATAACCTGATCCAAGGTGCAATTTTAGTCGCTATTATGCTTTCTTTGTTTTTACGTTTTAAGCTTGCGCTATGGGTAATGATTGGCTTGCCGGTATGCTTTTTAGGCGCCATGATGATGATGCCGCTGTTTGGTGTAACCATTAATATCTTGTCATTATTTGCCTTTATTATGGTGCTAGGGATTGTGGTGGATGACGCCATTGTCATCGGAGAAAGTGCCTACACCGAAATAGAGAAAAAAGGCGGTGGAGTTGTTAATGTCGTTAATGGCGCTAAAAAAGTCGCAACTCCTGCAACCTTTGGGGTGTTAACCACAGTTGCGGTATTTGCGCCATTTACGTTATCGACAGGCCCTGAAAGTGCATTCTTTTTTGGGATCGCAGTCGTGGTTATGTTGTGTTTAATATTCAGCTTAATAGAATCAAAGCTTATTCTACCTGCACATATTGCCCATACTAACTTCCCGCCAATTAAACCAGATAGCTGGCGAGCACGTTTTAATAAGCGCTTTTTTGGTTTTGTAAATGGACCATATCGACGTTTTATAGTGCGTTGTGTAGAGTGGCGTTGGGCGGTACTGTTCTCGTTTATTTCATTACTGATCGTCACTTTTGCCTTGATTGCATCAAACAATGTGCGTACTGGTTTTATGCCGAAGATCCCGCATGACTATCCGCAGATCAACTTAGAGATGAATGATAATGTCTCTGATATACAAACCATTGAAGCAATTCGTGAAATCGAAGCTATGGTGATTGCCGTTGATAAAGAGACTGAGCGGGAATATGGTCAAAAACTAATTAGAGATGTACTTGTGTTTAACCAAGGTCGTACTGAAGCGCAAATACTTGCACCATTAGTTGAAGAGGATTTACGTCCTTATAACGCGTTTGAACTTTCTCGTCGTTGGCGTGAAGCGATGCCAACCATTGCTGGTGTTAAGTCGCTTATTATTTATGACGATGTGAATGCCCAAGGTGGTGGTGATGGTGAGTTTGGTTACTTATTATATGGCTCAGATATCGACACTTTAAATGATGCTGGGCGTCGTTTTATTCAATTATTGCAACAACAAGACGGTTTGTTTGATATTAGCTCGACTATTGACCCTGCCAGCAAAGAAGTGCAAATGAGTTTAAAACCTGTGGCTTATGACCTCGGTTTAGACTTAGCCTCAATAGCAAACCAAGTTGGTGCAAGTTTTTACGGTGGTGAAGCACAGCGTGTTATTCGCCGTGGTGAAGAAGTGCGGGTGATGGTACGTTATCCAAAACTAACCCGCGAAGCGTTTTCATCGCTCAAGCATGCAGTTATCACCACACCGCAAGGTAAAGAAGTGTTACTTGGTGATGTGGTCGAGCTGACTGAAAAACCGGGCATTAGCTATATTCGCCGTGAAGGTGGTTATCGTACTGTGTATGTTTATGGCAATATCGACGAGGAAGTGATCGAGCCAAATGAAGTAATTACACAAGTAAAAGACAAGCTATTACCTCAACTAAAAGAAGAGTTCCCAAGCGTTAAATCAGAGCTTGGCGGTGCTATTGAAGAGCAGCAATCACAAGCAAATCAGCAAAAAATGTTCTTTTTTGGTGGCATGATTTTAGTATATATCTTGTTGGCTGTACCTTTGAAAAGCTATGCGCAACCTTTGATTGTAATGTCGGTGATCCCGTTTAGTTTGACGGGGGCTGTATGGGGGCATTATTGGTTTGGCTTAGATCTAACCTTAATGTCGGGCTTTGGTATCATTGCCGCAGCGGGTGTAGTTATTAATGATTCGCTGGTTATGACCGACTTTGTTAACCAAGCTCGCCGTGAAGGTATCGCTATCAAAGATGCGGTGATAGAGGCCGGTTGTGCTCGTTTTAGACCTATATTGCTGACATCTATTACTACATTTGCGGGCGTATTGCCGATTATGTTTGAAACCAGCTTACAGGCTAAATTTGTAATACCTATGGCTGTAGCGCTTGGATTTGCAGTAATGTTTGCAACCTTAATCACGTTAATATTAGTGCCGTGTTTGTACATCATAATGAGTGATGTAGGTAAGGTGTTTAAAGCTTTATTTAATGAAATTATGCTCTTATTTAAAAGTAAACAAGGGCCGCAGTTAGATCGTTAGTTTCAATTTGTTACTACGGACTTTAAAAGCCAATACGTAATGTATTGGCTTTTTTATTTTTATATACCTAAGTATTACTTTTTATTGGCGGTTACATTCTTTAGTTTGATCTTTGAGCTATGTCACATTATACTCACGCTGTTTTGGCAAACTAATCGAAAGGTTAGGACGCAAAGTTTCCGGTCTAAGGTTTTAGTGTGCTAAAACTAAGATAGCGGGGCCGTTGCACAGGGTAATATTAGCCTCACTGTGTGTCATCAGCCCTACAATATAGTTAAAAAGTATTTCTTTTATCCAATAAATACTGGATAGTACCTATTAGATGTTCTTAAGGTGTTGCTTTGTTTATGCATACGTCATTGGCCTGTGGAAATTGGATGCCAATAGGTTGTCTAAATCATCATACCCAATTATTTGTGGGTGATATGGTGACAGTGACTTTTTATGACACGCAAGGAGAGCTAGTCGATTTATCATTTAAATATGAAATTATCACTGAAGAACAAGGTGAGCCACATAATTGGCCGCGTTTTGTCGCGGAATATATTAATACCCATATACCACTAGTTGAAGCAGGAAGAATGACTGAGCAAGGTTTAGTGGTAGCTTATCGTTCAAACCAGATTTATGCACTTGAAGGCTGCGGGATTACTCGTGCGGAATTAACTTTTCAATGTATTGCTAAATGTGATGATTACCAAGCCGTTAAGCCTGCATATGACTATATCTACCCTGAAAAATGCAGTGTTTATAATGCGGGTGTAAAAGTGTTACAGCCAAAAACAGGCTTAATTTATAAATGCAAACCTTGGCCTTTCAGCCAGTTTTGCAATGTGAAAGAAGAAAACAATCCACTTTATGAGCCCGGTGTGGGACAAAGTTGGGATTTAGCCTGGCAGCAAGTTTCCCCTTAATGCTATTTAGCATTTTTCGGCCCACTCATTGAGTGGGCTTTTTTATGCACTTTTGAAAATTATGTTAAACTCCAGCCATCGAAATTTTTTATTGGTTTTTCTGTGGCTCTATCAAACTTATCGTTGTCTTCACTTCCTAATGCTCCTGTTGCACGTAAACAGCCGCACACGTTAACAACACACCAAAAAATACGCATTGATGATTATTATTGGATGCGTGATGACGAACGTACAGATCCAGCGATGCTGGCACATTTAGCCGCTGAAAATGACTATTGTGAACAGCAACTAGCGCCTATTCAGTCTTTTCAGAAGCAACTGTTCGAAGAACTAAAAGGGCGTATTGTTAAAGACGATAATACTTTTCCCGTTAAAGATGGCCAGTATTGGTATCACTCTGAAGTACGTGGCGATGATGAATATTCTCGCCATTACCGTAGTCGTCAGATGGATGCCGCAGATAAGCAGCTACTGTTAGATGTAAATATACTTGCAGAAGGTTTTGAATTTTATGAATTAGGCGAGGTGGCAATTAGTCCTAATGAACAATTGTTGGCTTACTCTGAAGATACCGATGGTCGTCGTATCTATACCGTAAAGTTTAAAGTTATTGATAACGATGATTTACTTGAAGATGTATTAGAAAACACCGAAGGGCAAATCGTTTGGGCAAACGACAATAAAACGGTTTTTTACGTAAAGAAAGACCTTAAAACGTTATTAGGTTATCAAGTTTATCGCCATGTATTAGGTACTAAGCAAGCGCACGATGTATTGGTATATGAAGAGCAAGATCGAAGCTTTTTTATGGGGCTTGGTAAAAGCCGTGATGAGGGGCTGATCATTATTGATTTAGCCACTACAGAAACGAACGATACTTGGGTGCTAGATGCTGATCAGCCGCAAGGAGTGTTTACTCAGTTACTGCCACGCGAAGAAGGGCATGAGTTTGATGTTGATAAACTCGGCGATACGTTTTATATCGTGACCAATTGGCAAGCTAAAAACTTTCGTTTAATGACGGCTAATACAAGCACCATTGCAGATAAAACACAGTGGCTTGAGCATACCCCTCATCGTGATAGCGTTTTATTAGAAGGCGTAGAGCTGTTTGACGATTTCTTGGTGCTTACTGAGCGCGAGCAAGGACAAACACGCTTTGTGGTCATTAATAAGCAACAGCAGCGTATGACCTTAGAATTTGATGATCCTTGTTATTATGCTGCCATTGCAATGAATCCTGAGCATGATACGTACGTAGCTCGTATTTATTACTCAAGCCTCACCACGCCAGGTTCATTATTTGAAGTAGACTTAAATAATGGTGATAAAACTTTATTAAAACAACAGCAAGTATTAGGCAGTTTTGATCCGCAAAACTATGCCTCTGAAAGATTAATGGTAACAGCGCGTGATGGTATTAAAGTGCCCGTGTCGCTGGTTTATCGTAAAGATAGTTTTGCTAAAAATGGCACTAATCCACTGTTTCAATATGGTTATGGGGCGTATGGCATAACCATTGATCCGAGCTTTTCGAGTACCTCATTAAGCTTACTCGATCGTGGTTTTGTGTATGCTATAGCACATGTTCGTGGTAGTGAGATGTTGGGCCGTGATTGGTACGAGCAAGGCAAAAAACAGCATAAGCAAAATAGCTTTAACGACTTTATTGATGTAACCAAAGTATTGGTTGAGCAAGGTTATGGTGCGCAAGATAAAGTGTTTGCTTCAGGCGGTAGTGCCGGTGGCTTACTAATGGGAGCGGTTGTTAACCAAGCGCCAGCGCTTTATTTAGGAATTGGCTGCCATGTGCCATTTTTAGATGTGCTAACCACCATGCTGGATGAGTCAATACCTCTAACTACCAATGAATACGATGAATGGGGTAATCCAAATGACCCTGCCTATTATGATGTGATTGCTCAGTATTCACCGTATGACAATATTACCGCACAGGCATACCCACATATTTTAGTGACTACCGGTTTGCATGATTCACAAGTGCAATATTGGGAGCCGATGAAGTGGGTGGCTAAAATGCGTGAATATAAAACTGACGATAATATTTTGGTGTTTAAAACCGATATGGATGCCGGTCACGGCGGAGCATCAGGGCGTTTTAAAAGCTTGGAAGAAAAAGCATTAGAGATGGCTTTCTTTATCAGTTTGGCTGATTAAGTGTGATTTTCTATTCAATTGAGTTTCACTATGTTTGGAGGTACTTATATGTTTAATGTACATGGGCGCTGGGAATACTCAATTGAATCACCAACAATATATATCAAAGTGATTGGATGTTTTAATCGAGAAGGTATACAGGCTTTTACCAAGGATGTATTTGCTGATTTAGCAAAGTTGCCGCCTCAATCCATTGAATATGCGGTGATTAACTTAGCTTAGTTTGAATTAGCGACCGCAGATAGCTTGGCGGTTGCAACTGAATACTTTCATGGTGTTAAAGCGCGCGGTTATAAACGTGTTGTTTATATTCAAGCAAGTGCTGTAGCCAAAAGTTTGCTGGAACATATCTGGCGGGGTAGCGATATGGATATACAATTTTACGATGATATTCCAGGTTACTTAGCTAAGCACCCGGAACATCTATATATTAAAACCTGGTTATGATTAATTTAAATAAGCTTTAAGCATCCACACTAGCTTCTCTTGCTCAGTTATATAATCACTCATCAATGAAGCCGTACCTTCATCTTGTGCATCACTTGCTTGCTCTAAAATATCGCGCTGCATTTTAATTAGCGTGCTGTAACCAGCGAGTAAGTTTTCGACTGCAGCGACACCATCACTGATATTTTTTGCTTCTTTAATTTTGCTGATCTCTAAGTAATCAGAAAATGCATGCAGTGGTGCGCCATCAAGCGTTAAAATACGCTCAGCGACTTCATCTACTTTTAAAAGTAATAGGTTATAAATTTCTTCAAACTTGACGTGTAGTTCAAAAAAGTTGCGACCTTTAATATTCCAATGAAAACCGCGGGCATTCATATATTGAATTTGATAACTACTTAGCAGGGTATTGAGTGACTTGACGATATCTTCACTTTTCGCGCTGTTAAGACCAATTGCGTTTACCTGTGACATAACTTCTCCTTAATAAACTGATAAGATGTTTTCTAAACACTGAAGCAAGTATCAGCCATTTTTAGTAATCTGTAAAATGGTTAAAATCGATAACCTTAATAGATTTTACCTATTAGCCAACCTGCTGTAGTAATTAATTTGTTCGTACAATAGAGATGGGCTCCAATCTTTAAAAAACCACCCTAAAAATCAAAATAACCGCAAATCGCTTAATAAAAGCACAATAAGATGATCTAAAACAAGCTTTTATAGCAAGCTATTACATGGCGAGTGGTTATTTGATTTAGGTCAAAATTAACGTTTTTAGTCGGCGCATAATCAACACAGATAAATTTGATGGAGAGATAACATGCAGGCTAAAACACAAAAAGAAAGTAAAATGGAATTAGTTGTTATTGGTATAGCGTTGATTGCATTTGTAGTTGGCTTAGTCGGCCATTTAGCAGGAGCAAGCTTTGCTAACTTTGATACCTTTGGTTATATCGCAGCGCCAACACCACTGATCTTAGCAATCATCGCATTTGTTGCCTATAAAGTGGCTGCTAGTGCAGAAGATTAAACCAGCAACTCAACAATATAATTCATCACTTGGCGTGAGTAGATCATACTGGTGTGACTTAAATGAAACACTTTATGTTCTGCCATGCCTTTGAGTTTGGTTTCATCAATTAATACCGTACCATCTGATTGACTACCTTTGGCAATTAGCGGCATGAGGCCGATCGGTAAATCGCCAGCAATACTATAAAGCTTGGCATTAAATGGCCAATCACCATTTTCGGTCAGTAAAAACTCCACACTGTTTTTTAAAAATACATCAAAGCCTTTTTGCTGCATTCTGCGGGCTATATGGCTGCCTTTATGCGGTGTGCCTAAAGTAATAACTTTTGTTACGTTTTGGCTTTGCTCTGAATTTGCAGCAAGGTATGCACGCGCCACCAGTCCGCCCATTGAATGACAAACAAGGGCCGTATTTTTATCATTAATAAAATTATCAATCTGTTTAAAAATAGCGGCGCGATCGGGAGACAATGTATTGTAAGAGAGGTTGAGAATATCCAACCCAGACTTTTCGAGCTGCGAGCATAAAGGGCGCATTACAAAGCCAGACATATACAATCCGTGTAATACCACAACGCGTTTAACAGTCATACACCCTCTTAATCTATTGAACCTACAATTACATTAATTGTACTGGTTTTATTTCAATGTTAACTGAATCAGAGCTCACCCATACATCACCATCTTGAATGGTAATAGTCAGCGATATATTGCGATCAACCAGCGCTGCCAGCGCTTGAGTTGTAGCAAAATCTAAACTAAAAATACTTAAATTTTTAAACTCATACAATTTAGGTTGATGCTTTTGCCACCAAATTGCTTGGTTGTTTTCACCATAAGTGTATAGCACCACTTTTTTAGCTTTATTACAGGCTTTTTTAACACGCTTTTCATCAGGTAAACCAAGCTCAACCCACAGCTCGATCTCATCGCTATAGCTTTTATGCCACAGCTCTGGTTCATCATCAGCCGATAAACCCTTAGTAAATTCTAAACCATCACAGGCATTAAGTGCATAGGCAAGCAAGCGGATCATCAAGCGTTGCTCGGTTTCTGAAGGGTGTTGTGCCAAGGTTAAATTAAAGTCTTGGTATACGTTGCGGTCCATATCGCTTAGCGATAACTGCGCTTTAATAATCGTCGATTTAAGAGCCATAACAGTTTATTTAAAAAAATTTGCGTCAGTATAGCGCAATTAAGGGCTGAGCCAGTTAAAATAGCCCGAAATTATCTGTAGGAGTTAAAAATGGCTATCCAGTGGTTCCCTGGGCATATGAATAAAGCCCGTAATGAAATTAAAGAAATAATGCCACAAATGGATGTGATCATTGAAGTGCTTGATGCGCGCATTCCTTACAGTAGTGAAAACCCGATGGTGGCGACGTTGCGTGAAGGTAAGCCGGTCATCAAAATTTTGAATAAAGCTGATTTAGCCGATCCTAAAATGACGCAAACGTGGAAGGATTACTTTGAGCAAGAAAATGGCGTAAAAGCGATTGCGTTTGGTAATGATAAAGCGGCTGAAGTTCATCGTATTAATGAACTGTGTAAAAAATTAGTACCACACAAAGTCGGTGCTGATAAGCAAATTAAAGCCATGATCATGGGTATTCCTAACGTGGGTAAATCTACGTTAATTAATGTGTTAGCGGGTCGTATTGTTGCGAAAACAGGCAACGAACCGGCGGTTACTAAAGCGCAGCAACGTATTAAGCTAGAAGACGGCATCATGCTTTACGACACACCGGGTATGTTGTGGCCAAAAGTTGAAAATGAAAACTCAGGCTACCGTTTAGGTGCTACAGGTGCGATACGTGATACCGCACTTGAATATGAAGAAGTCGCTAGTTACACCGCTGAATATCTATTGCGGGCGTATCCTGAACTTTTAAAAGCGCGTTATAAAATTGATGAATTACCTGAAAATGATTGGGAATTTGTTGAAATGGCGGGTAAAAAGCGTGGTTGTATTCGTGGTGGTAACCAAATTGATACTTATAAAATGTCAGAAATTCTAATTAATGAATTACGCGATGGCATAATTGGTCGTATCACTATGGAAACTCCAGCTATGCGTGAAGAAGAAGAAGTGATGGTTGCAGGGCTACGTGCTGCGGCTGAGGCTAAAAAAGCCGCTAAAGAAGAAGAGAAAAAACAACGTCGAGCACGAGCACGTAAAAACCGCCGGTAATTGTTTTTCCACTGGTTAGCTCACTAAATTACAGACATAAAAAAAGCCCGTAAGGGCTTTTTTAGTTTCATATCTACCGTCACCGATATGAGCAATGTAGCAAGTAAAATAGTAGGGCGGTTACCTGTCACCAACATCAAGGGGCGTTGCGGTTAGTAACAGGTAACCTTAGCTGTTTACGTGCGCCACACGTGTTTCAGGGTCGAGAAACAAATCAGTTTATTCCGTACAAGTCGTTGTGCTTTGCGTCTTGTTGATATTGATTATCAGTTAGATCTTATGATCTGTCAACACCCACTTGCAAATAATTCTCATTTATTTTATTTGCTGATAAAAACAACAAATAAAGCACTTTGTTGGCATTAATATTACACAGCCCGATTTCTTGCTGATATTAGATTATTTTGCTTGCTTGCTTGCTAATGCTTATGGCGTCTTATTACTTGCAATGCGGTTATTTATTTGTTCTACCAATTCTTTATCTTTGCTTCCTTTGCTATTAACTATAAGTAAAAAGTGCTCGCCTTGTTTGTCGATAACTTTAATCACTGTATTATCAAGTTGTGTTCTGCCATAAGTGACTTCGACGCTAGTAACATCCTTAAAGTGTTTTAAGTTTGATTCAAGTTGGCCTTGTTCATTTTGCCAATAGCTAAAAATGTAGTTGTCGCTTATACCATTGCCGTCGTTACGAAAATCTACCCAAGCATCGCTGTAAAAATATAAAACATCTTCATCAATAGGTACTAATTGATGGCGTTTTAAGAATTGCATTTGAAATGACCACAATTTATCGCCTTTTACGATAGCGGTACTCGGTAATAAATAGACTTCTTCCAGTAAGCTTAAAAATAAAATAGGTACCCAGATTATGGCGATAACTATATTTCTTACTCGCCATTTAGAATTGTATGCAAGTGCGTCAGATGATTGGTTTAGGTGTTGAATGTAATTAACTAATGGCAGCCATAAAAATGGCAGGATACAAATAGCTATAGTAGTTGCTTCGTCAATACGGGTCATGAGACTTGCCAAAATAACCAGTAACCACGCAATAATTGCCAAGACGTTTGGCATGATTTTATTTTTATTGTGCTGCGTTTGGCTGTGTGCAACTAGCTCTAAATATAAAGAGTAATAAAAAAATATCGCGAAAATCCCGCGAGCAATCGGCATGATATGACTATTTTGCTGTATTTTAATTGCTTTCCAGTTGCGATAACTCCAGTAGTTAATAAAAAGTCCTAAAGTAAAAATACTATAAAGAATAAACTTTGCATTAGTAACTGGGTAAAACTGCGCATCACTAAATGTTGGGCGCTTTGCTGACTCGATACGCCATGCCACAATAAAAAATATCAGTGCGAGCAGGTAAGCAAGTAATACTACAATGATCCAATTATCGTTTAAATCAAAACTGCTAGTGGTATCTGCAGTTACATATTTAACAATGCCAAACTGCGCATTGTCGATTAGCTTGCCTCGTTCGCTCAGGTACAGTTTAATCTGATCAGCTGGAATATGATCTTGTTTGGCGCTAAATGAAAAATCGAGTGTTAATATATTGTCCGTAAAGTGGATATTCTTTTTGAAATTAAAGAACGCATTATCAATTTCACTTTGCTTATTATCAAAGTGCCAATTTGGTTCTTCAAATTTTATTTTAATAGTTGTTTCAATATTATTTGGGTACTTAAAATACAGCGGCGTTGTGCGATTAATTTGATCGGGTTCGTAAACGCTATTTTGTATCTCTGAGGCATAAAAGTCAGCTCTGAGTCCTTCGTCGTCAGGTTGCCAAAAATCATTAATAAGGTAAAACTCGTCACTTAACAGCTCGCCGTTATTTGTATTCTCAGTTACCGTCATCGGCTTATCAATGGTTATGCCTTGAAAATAGCCTTGGTAATATTCTAGGTAATCTTTCGCTATTTTATCGAGTCCATTGCGGGCTAATGAACTGCGTCTATTTACAGCATCAAACTGGCTATATATGTAACTAGTTTGAAATGTTGTTGGCTGTTCAGGTTTAAGAGCTATGGTGTAGTTATCATGCGTTTTAATTGTAATACCATCGACAGGGGGACTTATTTTTGTAAGCTGTTGCTCAAAAGGTTTAACAATCAATGCATAACCATAATTTGGTTGTGCTAAATGCGCTAAAGTTCCGGTTTGATAGTTTATTGTTGGATCTAGCCAATAACGTTGACCTGCATGCTCAAGCGTGACAATGACATGATCAAATATTTGTGCTGAGGCTGGTAGTTCAATTAACCGTTTACCTTCGTCAGTGTTCACTAATGCAGGATAGGCTTTGATCCCCATTGCTTTAAGTAATGAAATTAGCAGTACGGTTTTGTCTTTACAATCACCATAACGAAGTGCCAGAGTTTCAGATGCCGACGTTGGTTGGTGGGAGTTAGTACCCATCTCCAAGCCTAAATAACGAACCTCGTCTTGACTGAATTTTAATGCAGCGGCGATACGATCGGAGGCTTGTGGATTACGCATGGCTATTTCATCGGCAATGAGTGTTACAGGATCTGTTACTTCTATTGCGGATTGATATAAAGGGGCTGCCCAGTTAGCAACTTCCTGCCATGATTTTAATTCAGAGAAAAAAACCTGTTTATACGGGTTATACCAATATGGTGTTTGGCTTGAAGATGTGATTGTTGCTTGATTGTGTAAGCTGATTTGATAGTCATGACCAACAGCGAGCGGGGTGTCTTTTATGTCAACCTCGCCGTTAATTGTATTGATATAAAGTGGTGTGGGTTTTTGCCATAACACACGCATAAATTGTTGCGCCACCGGTACCGACCAGTTTAATGTGCGAGACGCGCTAAAATGTTGGTAAATAGGGTTGCGGCCAGTAATCGTAAAGCTGTAATCGAGCTGGTCGTTAATGCGCATATCATCAACAATAATATTTAAACTTAGGCTGCCGTTGTAAATTCCATTGGCTAATTCGGTTTCTCGTTGTAAGACCTTAAATTGTGCGCTAGCGAGTTTATTTATGTATTGCCCATCTCGGATAAGGCCAAGACTATTGAGTGTGAGGGTTTGATAACTGGGATCAAAGTCTAAATTAAGTTGGCTAATGTAATCGATGCCAGTTTGGTTCACCGCCTGCATCACAGTACGCGTGTAGCGCTGCTGAGGATGTTGAGCAGATACTTTTATTTGGGTATCAAGTAATCGGTAATAAGTACCATCGACGATTTGGTTGACTGGGATTTCCGTTTTAATCAGTGGCTGTTGTTTCACCCAATCATCTGCAGCTTGGATTTGGTATTCTTGGCTGGTGCTATAAAAACTTATAACTAAAAAACACACACTGAGTGTGAGGCTCGTTAATTGAGTCCATTTCATTATTGTTCTTCTTTTTGGCTGGTTTTAAGTGTCCCTATTGTTGTTAGATTACCAAGCTATGGCTTATAAGCCAATAAAATACAGGGCATTATCTTGGTAAGGTAACTAATACACGAGTACCTTGACCTTCAGGATTGGCTAATAATTGTAACTGACCACCTTGATTACGAATGAGTTCGCGGCTGATCACTAAACCGATCCCCGCGCCTTGCGCTTTTGTTGAATAAAAAGGCACGAATAGGTTATCAGGATTTGTAATACCAGTGCCGCTATCGAGCAGCTTAATAACAACTTTATCTTTATGTTGTTGCCAGCTAAGAGTAGGTGCGCTTCTACCTCCGGCTTCAAAGGCATTTTTAATTAGATTGATCAGTGCTTGTTCTAACTGGCCTAAATCTACATTGAAGTGCTGAGGTTCAGTTGCTTGAATAACTAACTGTGGAAATAAGGCATGTAATCTCAGATTGATTTGTTCTGTGGTTACGGCTTGCTTATTAGCGGCAGGCAGCTGTGAAAAGGCACTGTAACTGGCTACAAAGTCGAGCAAATGCTGGGCGCGTTTTTCAATCACTTGTAGCATGTCGCTGGCTAAATCAGGTGCATTACTGATCTGTCCTTGCTGCTTCATGATCTGAAGAGACTGACTCATTGAGTAAATCGGTGTGAGGGAGTTTCTAACTTCATGATTAAGTACGCGTATTAATCGCTGCCATACTTGTTGCTCGTTGCTACGTAGTTGTTGCTCAATCGAAAATAACGTCAGTAATTCGTAGCTTCGCCCTGCACGCCAAAATGTTTGTGATGAGATATGAAAACGCTGCTCAAAACATGAATCATCATGTTGTTGCCACATGCCTTGGTTATATATGAGGCCGAGATTATTTGCTGTTAAACCTGCAACGTCAGGAGTGGTTAAACTATTTAAGAATGCTTGATTAGTGAAATAGACTAATCCGTGCGGGTCTAAAATAACAATGGGTAAATCAAGCATGCCAACAAACTCAAATACAAACTCTTCGGTTTGTATGTAATGACGTTTATTTTTAGCAATTTTGTTACTGAGTTTATTAAAGTCGGCTTTTAAGCTTGTAATGCGCCCACCTTGGTATTTGGCTAAGTGCCAGCTATTGCTTTCGTTATTCGCAAGGGCATCAAGTTGTAAGCCAAACCGATCGAGTACATCGGTAACTAGCCGATAACTTTTTAGCGCCGCAAGTACCGTTAGAGTGACCAACGGCAATAATATACTGATGCTGGCAAACCAATCTAAATCCCAGCTGATCGTAAGCAAAATACATAACGTCAGCAGGATAAAAACCATCAAATAAAGGTAGCGTTTAAGGTGCTGTTCAAGTGACTGGTTGGTTGGCATTTAACTGTCTGCTTCTTTTAAATCAAGCTGATGCTTATCGATGCGCCTGTAAATAGCTGATTTACTTAATCCTAAAAATTCCCCAGCAGCAATAACATTGCCATTAAATTCAGCCAGTGCTTTTTGGATCATTTGTTTTTCTAGCTCCTCCAGCGGTAATAGCGGTAATGATTGATTGGCTGCTGCGCTATGGCTGATGCTTGCTTCACTACTGGGTTGTGCAAGAATTAAATCACAGGCGCCAATATTGTCGTTGTCGCTCATAATCACGGCTCGCTCAACACAATGGCTAAGCTCTCTTACATTACCAGGCCAATGGTACTGGGTAAGCGCCAGCGTCGCTTCGCCAGTCAGTGTCATGCCGCTGCGCTGATATTTTTTACTGTGTGTTGCCAACAAGTGATTAGCCAGCTCAACGATATCTTCCGGGCGTTCGCGCAGGGGCGGAATGTGTAGTTCAATGGTGTTGAGTCGAAACAGCAAATCGCGGCGAAATTCGCCCTCTTCAATCGCTTTGGCAAGCTCTGCATTGGTTGCAGCAATAATACGAACGTCGGCAATTTTGGTTTGACTGGAGCCGAGCACTTCAAATTCTTGGCTTTCGAGTACGCGCAGCATTTTACTTTGCAACTCCAGCGGCAAAGTGGCTATTTCATCTAAAAATAAGGTACCGCTATTGGCTATTTCAAAGCGGCCTAAGCGGTCTTCTTTGGCATCAGTAAAAGCGCCTTTTTTATGACCAAATAATTCACTTTCAAATAATGAAGGGGCAATAGCACCAATGTTTACGCTAACGAAGCGTTGCTCACTGCGGTTTGAATGTTGATGTATGTAATGTGCTAAGAGGCTCTTGCCAGTGCCATTTTCGCCAGTAATTAAAATGCTGGCATTGGTTTGGGCTGCGCGTTTAGCTCGGGCTAATAACTGTTGCATAGTGGCTGACAGGGCAATGTAATTAGCATCGCTGGTGCTATGCAATGCTTTTAAACAAGCATTGTCGTGGTTGGTTTTTTGTTGTTTCAGCTGCTGTTGTACCACCGCAGTTAAGCGCAGGTTGTTCCATGGCTTTTCAACAAAATCGACCGCACCCAACTGCATGGCTTTTACAGCAACATCAACGCTTGCCCATGCGGTCATGACTACCACCGGGATATTAGCGCTCAGGGTCTGCAGTTGTTGTAAAAATCGCAGTCCTTCAGCGCCGGATGTGGTGTCGAGTTTAAAGTTCATATCAAGCAAAATAAGGCTTATAGCTGTGCTGCTGATTATTTCCAGCGCCTGCTCTGGGCCTTGTGCTTCAATGCACTGATAGCCAATTTGATTTAATGCCACGATGGCCGCCATGCGTACATCGGCTTGGTCGTCGATAACTAAAATTGTGTCCATTTTGTTCTTCTTGTTTCAAGCAAAAGCAAATTGCTTTACTTTTGCTTGGTTATCACATCATATTGCTTAGTCGTTACGAAGCGCAGCCATGGGTTTTGCTTTAATTAACAGTAATAATGGCCTAAAGCAGGCAAACATGGCAATAATCAAGGTAATTGTCCATGCCATTAATTGCAGCCGGACATCCATGATTAGCCATGACATTAGCTGTTCTTGAAGTATAAAATAACCAGCTAACACGGTTATTATTGCAAGGGCAAAGCCAACCAGCACAGGGATCACCGCCTCTTTGCTCATTAATTTAAATAAGCGTATCTTTTTAGCGCCGAGCGCCATGCGAATACCAAACTCATAACGGCGCAGACCTAGGTTATAGCTCAGCACGCCAAAGATACCTATTGCTGCTAATAATAGAGTAAATAATGCCAAGGTACTACACAGTGCTACTGTTAGGTGGCTCATATACAATAAATCATCGTACTCTTGTTGTAAGTCTCTAAATTGCCATAAAGTTAAGTGACTATTGGCTTTTCTTAATAAACTTAAAACT
This sequence comes from Pseudoalteromonas sp. SR44-5, assembly GCF_014163675.1. Taxonomy (NCBI): domain Bacteria; kingdom Pseudomonadati; phylum Pseudomonadota; class Gammaproteobacteria; order Alteromonadales; family Pseudoalteromonadaceae; genus Pseudoalteromonas; species Pseudoalteromonas sp. SR44-5. Next base: position 135,466 of record NZ_JACJDT010000005.1, on the reverse strand, counting down.
TGCTTGCTGGTCAGCTCAACACCTTGCTCTGTTTCAATAACAAACATATAGCTCCAAGGCTGTGCGGGCCACCACATGTGCCGACCAAATGATTCGTCGTAGTATTTAGGGGGGTTAAAGTCCTCCGTTATACCGACAATTTCAAACATTTTATCTTCAAGGCCTTTGTAGCTATTACCGATAACATTTGTGTACTCCTGGTCGGGTAATAGCCATTTAGCGACACTGATAGATACCAATAACTCGTTAGTTTCACCGCGCATTGCTTGCTCACTAAAAGTACGCCCAGCGAGTATTTTTGTGCCCACTAAATCAAAGTAATCAGGCCCGACCCACTGGCTTGGAAAGAAGATTGAGCTTTTACCTGCAACATCGGTTAGGGTATTGGCATTTTGCCTTGCTGACACTGGGCTTTGCCCAAGAGCAACATCTTTAATGCCTTCGCTATTTTGTAATACTTTTTGATACTGCTTAATTTGCTCGTAGCGCTCAGCCAGTGTTGCATTGTTATTGGTTTGAAATAACTGTGCAAAGTACAGGTTTTCAGTGTCGCTACCCAGTGGGCGATTAATGGTGTCGAGTGCTTTGCTAACAATCATAATTGAAAAGCTAACTAATAAGGCTGCCACAAACATTTGTGTGCCAATTAGTATACGCACAGTACGACCAGATACTTGCGACACGCCGCCTTTGCCACTGTTTTGCATTTGGCTATTTAAGGTTTTGTAGTTAACTAAACGTGCAGTGATCACTGAGAATATGTACGCTAAAGCAATACACATAACTACCGCTATCAGCACCAAATTAAGGTCAACAGCCAAGCTGTTCACCAGTGGCAAGCGTCCTTCTGCAAGTACTTTGAATAATCGAATGCCCCAAATAGATAAAAACAGTGCAATGCTGACCGATATACTCATTAAAATGAGTGATTGCAGTAAAATGCTGCTAAATAAAGTTTTACGTTTTGCGCCCAGTACAGCTTGCAGCGCTAAGGTTTTATGCTGTGCTAACGCGCGTGAAAAAAACAAGGTGCTGACGTTTAGTACAGCGATGACCAATAGCCCCACCGCGCCTGCAAGCATCATTAAACTAAGTTGATCGTTATTGCCAAGCTCAACTTCACGATACGGTGTTACAACGGGCTTTACATCAGTAATGCCGCCATTATTGAGCCACTCAGATTTAATGTTATCAATTTGGGCTTTTAAGTCGGTTTTTACTTGCTCGTTAGTGACGCCAGGCTTTAATACTGCAATCAGTTTTAAGTTTCTAAACGTGTTGGTCCACGGGCTTTGCCAGTCATCATTATGGAAAAATCGACGGTCAGAACTGGTTGGATACCACACATCAACAGAGCCCGCTTTAATCATGTAAGGTGGGCTGAAATTAGCCGCTACAACCCCCGTTATTATATGCCCATCACCTTCAATCTCACTGGCTGTTTTTAAGGGCTTACCAATTACATCAGGGTCACTATTAAAATGTTCTTTCCAGAACTTCTCTGAAATGACCGCGCTATTATCAGCTTCTTCTAAAGTTCCGCCCTTTTTAAAGCCATGTCCGAGTAAAAAAGGAGTATGTAGGAGCTCAAAATATTCACCACCGACATACAGCACATCCTTTTTTGGTTGGCCGTCTAAGTATAAAAAAACATTTTCAGCGGCATTCATCATAAAAGCTTGCTCAAAGCTTTGATTGTTTTTAAGCCAGTGCACCATCGATTGATAACTTTGAAAGCCAACCGCATCGTAGTCGTCATAGGTTAGGCTTTGCTCAACCACCACCATGCGGGTTTCGTCAAATACATCAAGGGGTTTTAAAAAGTAACTATTTACTAGGCTTAGCACTACAAATAAGGTCGCGAGAGTGAGCGCCAAGGTGGCTACAACGGCGGTAACAAACCCCGGTGCGTTCATCAGTGATGCCCACGCCAAGCGCAGTTGACTACGTGTTTTAGTTAAACGGCTCATGCTAAATCACCTCGGCAGTATCAGCGGATACAGCGCTGGTATTTTCAGTGTGCGTATCTTGGCGTGCTTGCGAATACGAGATAATTTCGCCATCGAGTAGTTTTAGCTGAGTTTTTGCGCGTCCTGCGTAACGTAAATCATGGGTTACCATACAAATGGTAGTGCCTTTTTGATTCAGTGCGTCGAGCAAGTCCATCACTGCATCACCATTTTTAGAGTCAAGGTTACCGGTTGGCTCATCAACCAATAAAATACTGGGTTTACCGGCAAGGGCGCGGGCAATAGCAATACGTTGTTGTTGCCCACCAGAGAGCTGATTAGGTTTATGTTGGGCGCGGTGCCCCATTTCAACCTCATCAAGAGCATGCTTTACTGCGCTCTGAATATCAGCTTGGCTCATAGCAGGCTCACGATAGGTCAGCGGCAATGCTACATTATCAAACACCGAGAGTTCATCTATTAAATTAAATGACTGAAAAATAAAGCCAATATGTAAATTACGCAGCTCTGCCTGTTGGTCCATGTCGAGGGTTTTGGTATCAACGTTTTTAATAAAATATTGTCCCTCGGTAGGGCTGTCGAGCAAGCCAAGTAAAGATAACAGCGTTGATTTACCACAACCTGATGGGCCACTAATGCAAATATAATCGCCTTGATTTATTTCAAGGTCGATATTTTTGAGGGCGTAGGTTTCAACATTTTGGCTGCGATAAACCTTGGCGATATTTTTTAATGAGATAAGTGTATTGGTGTTCATAAACTTTCCTGTTCTATTTTTATAGTTGCCAAATGCTGCCATTTAGAGAGATCTGAAATGATCAGCTGTTCACCCACTTTAGCGCCGCTCAGCAGTTGAATTTTGTTATCACTGAGTGTACCAAATTCAATTTGCGTGAGGTGTGCTAAATGGGTAGTCGGGTTAAGTTTAAAAAGCGTAGCGTCAGTATCGGCTTGCACTTTGGTGGGTAAGTTAACGGTGAGTGCATTGGGTATAACGTGGCTTATTACATACCCTTCAATACTTAAATCTGGGCGTGCGTTAGCTGGCAACGAACCTGTTAAATCAAGTTCAATCATCACGCGGCCATCACTGACGATAGGGTCAATACGGGTGACAGTTGCGATTACTTCGCCACGATTACCCGTGCTAAACGTGTTTACTCTTGCTGGCATATTTAAAGCTATTTTTTCTGCATCGCTTTGTTGCACACTAAGCTCAGCCTTGAGAGCGGTATCTGAGCCTACTATGGCGAGCCGTGTACCTGGTGTAAGGTTTTGACCAAGCTCAACATTAAGCTCTTGCAGCATGCCGTCAATGCCGGCGGTGACCTGTAAGTCATCAAAGGCTTGCTGTTGTACTTGATAGTTCAATTCAAATTGGCTTAATAGCTCTTGTTGAATTTTACTGCGCTGATGGTGCATATCGGCTAATTGGACTAAGCGTTGCTTTTCAATATCAACACGTTGCTCTAGCTGCTTCACGGTTAATAAACTGCGCTTGTAATCAAGACTTGAAACAATGCCTTGCTCGATTAATTTACTTTCGGCCTGTGCACGCAGTTGGGCACTTTCAAGCTCGCTTTTTAAAATAGTCAGGCTTGCTTGGCGCTCTAATCGCTGACTCTTTTGATTGATTATTTGTTCGTTAGCGCTGGCTTTTTGTCTTGCCAATTCGAGCCGTGCGACTGATAAACGTTGCGCTTGTAGTGGATTTACCAGGGTTAAAATAACGGTGTCTTTATTGACGCGGGTGCCGGGGTATACATGAATAGCTTCGACCATGGCGCTATCGGTATTGGTTAAATAACGCTGATACTTTGATTTTAAACGGCCAAAGCCACGTATTTTTATTACAAAATCAGCTTGAGTTACGGTGGCTATTTGCAGTTGATTAGCCGCCAATGCGGTAGGTGCTAGCCATGAGTAAATCAGCCAAATAATAAGCGCTATGCTAATAAGTAAGGTACCAAATATGAGTTTTTTACGCTGACTCGGTTTGGTGCTGCGTTTTAAAGTGCTATCTATATCCATGGCATTGGTAATTTGTTGTTAAGGCAATTGAATAGCCTAAAGCGAATAACATGCCAAACTATAAGTGATTGAAATTACTTGGTTTGCTTTTTTATTGTTAGAAGCAGTTTCCCAGCTTTGGGAAAATAAAATTAAAAGTGGGAGTGTGGCTTATAGGGCTTAATAAATATACTTGGAATGGTCGTGGCTATTAGTTTTTTTAATTCTTTTTGTTCATTTAGTTTATTTGTTTTTTCAGGTACATAGCGCTATTTTTCTTTTAAACACATCCTCCCATTGCCCGCAAACTGATAAGTGATAAAAATGAGCCAATTTATAAATAACCTTAGCTTTCGAGTTAAATTTGCTATTCCTGTCGTCGTCGCCTTAGTTATTTTTTCGGTGTTGTCGGGTTACGTGTTGTATACGTTTAAAGAGCAAGCTCGACTTAACAGTTTTATAAGTTTAGAGGTGCGAACGGTGCTGGACGATCTTGAAGACGGCTATCGTGATCTCTTTCAGGTGAAAACGGCAGGTTTGAGCATGGTGCTAGGACAAGGCGACAAACAAAACTATATAGTACAGCTTGCAGAGTACCGAGATAATATAGTCCGTATCGACGCGCGCCTTTCTAGCCCATTAAAGCTGGTGAAGTCTGGCTACATTGATGCGATCAATGCACAGCGGGTTACGAATATCAAAGCCGATGTCGCTATTTGGTCTCGTTACTACCAAGCACTTTTTAGTGATCACCAGCTTGCGGCTAGTTACTTAGCTGAGCATAAACAAGATATGGAAGCAGTGTTAGCGCGTATTCGCAAAAATGTTACTAGCATGCGTGATGAAATAGATGCCAAACTTACAAATTCTTTAATTGAAGTAACCGCTAATCAAGAGTCTGCTAGCTTTGCTTTGCAGTTTGGTATTGTATTGAGCTTTGTTTTATCAATAGCTGCAACTTGGCTGCTGTCTACCGTTATTTTGGCGCCGTTAAAGAAAATGCAGTTAGCATTAGAAAACATAGCTAGTGGCCAAGGCGATCTCACGCAACGGTTAAACAGTGAGTCAAACGATGAAATGGGTGCGCTTGCGCGTTCGTTTAATACCTTTATCAGTAAAATTCATAACACAGTATTGGCGGTTGTCGGCTCGGCTGAACAGGTGCGCAATGAAACTGAAAGTTTGCGCATTATTACTGCAAGTGTATTAAGTGAAGCCAGTAATCAGCAAATAGAAAGTGAGCAAGTGGCAGCTGCGGTAAATGAAATGAGCACGACCAGTGATAACGTAAGCCAAAACGCTAATGATGCGGCCAGTGCCACAAGTACTGCTAATAATGATGCCAATGTAGCAAAAGCCACAATTGAAGAAACCATTTCGTTAATTAATCAACTGGTGACCGACATTTCGGCATCGAGCGACGTAATAAACACCTTAGAGCAAGATGTAATGAATATCGCCACTGTGCTTGATGTTATCCGTGGTATTGCTGATCAAACAAACTTGTTAGCGTTAAATGCGGCCATTGAAGCCGCGCGCGCGGGTGAGCAGGGGCGAGGCTTTGCGGTCGTTGCTGACGAGGTGCGTTCATTAGCGAGTCGCACGCAAGATAGTACCGGAGAGATCAACGCTATGATTGAAAAGCTCCAACAAGGTACCAATCAAGCGGTTGGTGCAATGCAAGCCAGTACCAAAAGCGGTCAACAAACGATTGAGCACTCTCGCGGTGCCGCGCAATCGGTGCAGCGTATTAATGACGCAGTTACCATTATTAACGATATGAACATGCAAATTGCCACCGCTGCCACGCAGCAAAGCCAAGTGAGTGAAGATGTGAATATCAATGTGCAACGTATTGCGACATCAAGTGGCAATATGCTAGACAAAGTGGATCAGGCTGAGCGTGCATGCCAAGCATTGGCACAGCAGTGTCAACAGTTAGACAACCTAGTAAGCAACTTTAAAGTATAAGTATTATCAAGGGGGTGAATTATTTATCACCCCTTAAGATGCCTCTTTTAGCTAAACCTCAATAAATAATCAATTACTATCAACGAGTTATTAAACTGTAGTTTTGTGCATATTGTGCGTGATTTTTATGCGCTAAATGCATTTTAAGCAGATCAATGCAGCTTAAATTCTAAACATTTCGTTAATCTGACGTTAACACTATGCTCGAAGACAGATAGCAGTGTGTAGTCGCTCATCTAACGACAACAAAATCATCAACAGGTGTGGAGAGAACAACCAATGAAAGCAAGTAACACACAATTGGCTTTAGCCATTGCAGCAGCACTAGCAAGTACCTCAGCATTCGCTGCCAATGACACTGAAAAATTACAGCAGCAACTAGACGAACTACAAAAAGAAGTCGCTGCGCTGAAGAAGTCTAGCGGCTTTAATTTGGAATTTGGTGGTCGAGTGCAACTTGATTACAACTATTTTGATGGTGCATATAACGCGAATAATGACGGTGATGCGGGCGGTGATTTTTTTGCGCGTCGTATCCGTACTTATGTTGAAAGTGAGCATGGTAACTGGGATCACAAGTTACTGCTTGAGTTTGCCGAAGGCACAGCAGAAATCGTGATGGCGCGAGTTCGTTATAATTTCGATAATGGTCTAAAAATTAAAGCGGGTAAAATCCGTGAAGACATCACCTTAAATGGCTTAACGAGCTCTAAGCATACCAATACTATAGAGCGTAGTACGCTAGCCAATACTTTTTCGCCGTTCTTCCGTTGGGGAGCGTCAGCGTCTCAATACTTTAAAGACAGTGGTTTTCGTTATGCCGTTGGTGTTTATAAAAATGATGCCTTTGGTGCTACGGGTCATGACGAAGATGATCAACTAACACTCGCTGCAACGGGACGTGTTACTTGGTCAAGCGCAGCCCCAGGCGATGTGATTCATTTAGGTGCGTGGCATTCATACCGTGATATGGGTGGTAACGAGTTAGGTGCGCGCTTTGCCCGTGGCGAAATACGTGAAGCCAATGTACGTCTTGTTGATTATGCGGTGGGTGGTAATGCCGTGGCATTGGATAGTTTGTCGCAAAGTGGTCTTGAGTTTGCGTATCAAGCTGATGCATTAACGCTAGAGGCTGAATACGCAAGCCGCACACTCGATGCTGTTAATGGCGCCGACCCGCTTGATGGCGAGCGTTATGATGGTTTTCATGTATCAGCGAGCTACTTCTTAGGTGGTGAGCAACGCAGGTACAAAGCCGGTTCAGCATTATTTGTACAACCTAAAGGCATTAAAGATGCGTGGGAGCTTGTCGCCCGAGTATCACAAATGGATGCAACAAGTAGCACGCAAGGTACTGAAGTAACTACTTATACCCTAGGCACATCCTATTATATCAGCAGCGATATCAAATTTATGGGCAACTTGATCTACAGCGATGTAGAGGGCCCAGGCGCAACTGCGTTAGTGGGTGATGAAGACTCAGGTATGGGCTTTAGTGCGCGCATGCAGTATTTATTTTAGGAGTAAATTGAGATGAACTTACTTAAAAAATCATTTAAATCATTTAAAACTACGGTACTTGCGGCATCGTTAGTACTAAGCAGTCCGTTTGCTATGGCTGACATTCACTTTTTAGTACCGGGCGGCCCTGGTGGCGGCTGGGATACCACAGCACGCGGTGTGGGTGAAGGTTTAGTGAAAGCGGGTATTGAAGATAATGCGTCTTTTCAAAATATGTCGGGCGGCGGCGGTGGCCGTGCAATCGCTTATCTGATTGAGTCTGGTACTAAAAAAGGCGATATCTTAATGGTTAACTCAACACCTATCGTGTTGCGGGCACTAACCGGTAAAATTCCTTACAGCTACCGTGATTTAACTCCCGTTGCCAGTATGATTGCCGACTACGGTGCATTTGTAGTACGTAACGATTCGCCATTTAAAACCTGGCAGGATGTGATCGCAGCAATGAAAGAAGATTCAGGCTCTGTAAAAGTAGCTGGTGGCTCTGCACGTGGCAGCATGGATCACTTAGTTGCAGCGCAAGCAGTTAAAGCGGCAGGCCTTGACGGACGTCGTTTGCGTTATATCCCTTATGACGCGGGTGGTAAAGCCAAAGCAGGGTTGTTATCTGGCGAGGTTAACTTACTTTCTACCGGACTTAGCGAAGCGTTAGAAGTCGCTAATGGCGGTCAAGCTCGCATTCTAGCTGTGACATCTGGTGAAGCGTTACCAGATTATCCACAAATTCCAACCTTAAAATCACTTGGTTATGATATGGAGTTTGTTAATTGGCGTGGTTTCTTTGCGGCACCCAATTTACCGGCTGATAAACTTGCAGAATACACCGAGAAGTTACGTAAATTACAAACCACTCCAGAGTGGGAAGTAGTCCGTGCACGTAACGGTTGGTTAAACCTATTCCAAGAAAAAGATCAATTTATAAAGTCACTTGAACAGCAAGAAGCACAGCTTAAAGTTGTTATGGAAGAACTCGGCTTTATTCGTACGTCACGTTAATCGAGGCTTTTATGTTGAATCGCGAACTACTAGGGCCAAGTTTATTCTTGGCGCTATTTACCCTCTACGCCATTGTTGCATGGCAAATTCCGTTACTCCCATTTGAAGAGTACGAAACGGTTACTTCTGCCACCTTACCTAAAGTATATGCGGCATTTGGTATTATCGTTTGTCTGCTTTCTATCGGGGCTACTTTACTTAAACCAACTGCAGCCGTTGATGAAGATAATGCGCTCGAAAAGTCACATGTATTGCGAACAATCGGGTTGCTTATATTGATGGTGATATATAGCGCAGCGCTTGAGCCTATTGGCTTTTTAATCTCAACCAGTGCGTTTTTATTAGTTGGCTTTTTTGTTATGGGTGAGCGCCGCAAGGCTATTCTCTTATTGGCCTCTATCCCTGTTGCTGTAGTGTTTTGGTTTTTAATGACCCAAGTGCTCGGTATTTATTTGGTTCCTGGCAACCTGTGGAGTTAAATTATGTTTGATGGAATTATGCTGGGCTTGTCGACCGTACTCGACTGGAACAATTTATTGTATGTCATAGTGGGTTGTTTTGTTGGTACCTTTATCGGCATGCTTCCGGGGCTTGGGCCAATTACTGCTATTGCGTTAATGATCCCAATTACTTATAGCATAGGTGCCGATTCAGGGATGATTCTGATGGCGGGGGTGTATTACGGTGCAATTTTTGGCGGTTCAACATCATCTATTTTAATTAATGCCCCAGGGGTGGCGGGTACAGTTGCGTCCTCCTTTGATGGCTATCCGCTGGCTAAACAAGGTCATGCTGGCAAAGCATTGGCGATAGCCGCTTACTCCTCCTTTATCGGCGGAACCATAGGCGCAATTTTATTGATGGTTGCAGCCCCCTTGTTGGCAAAAGTATCGCTGAGTTTTCAATCTCCAGATTACGTTGTACTGATGTTTTTAGGTTTAACAGCGATCGCGGCGTTTTCTAATAAAGGGCAATTTTTAAAAGCCATGATGATGACAGTATTTGGCTTAATGCTCGCGACTGTGGGGATTGATCCATCATCTGGTACTGAGCGTTTTACGTTAGGCCAAGCTGACTTACTTGATGGCATTAGCTTTTTATTAGTGGCAATGGCTACTTTTGCACTGGCTGAGGCGCTTATTAATGTAGTGCGTCCAGAGAAAAAAGAAACTAAAAGTATTAATGATTCAGACACACCGCAAATCGGTTCAACTAAATTGACCAAAGAAGAGATCAAAGACATTGCGCCAGTTATTGGCCGCTCGTCTATACTTGGTTTTATTGTTGGCGTATTGCCGGGTGCAGGTGCCACTATCGCTAGCTTTATGGCGTATGCGACGGAACGTAACTTAGCGCCTAAAGGCTTAAAAGAAAAGTTTGGTAAAGGTTCATTACGAGGCTTGGCAGCACCGGAGTCAGCGAACAATGCTGCGTGTACCGGTTCATTTGTACCATTACTTACATTAGGTATTCCAGGCTCGGGTACGACTGCCATTATGTTAGGTGCCTTAATTGCTTACGGTATTCAGCCAGGTCCAATGCTGATGCAAGAAAACCCAAGTGTATTTTGGGCGGTTATCGTTAGCATGTACTTTGGTAACATCGTATTGCTGATTTTAAATCTTCCTTTGATACCATATTTTGCAAAAGTATTAGCGATGCCAAAATCAGTATTAACGATAATGATTTTGTTCTTCAGCTTAATTGGCGTGTATTTAGTTTCCTTTAATACCTTTGATTTATTTATGATGGTTGGCTTTGCTGTGGTGGCGTTGGTATTACGATTACTGGCTTTCCCAATGGCACCATTACTATTAGGCTTTATTTTAGGCGACATGATTGAGCGTAACTTCCGTCGTTCAATGATGATCTCGGATGGTTCATTAAGCTTCTTATGGGAACGCCCACTAACATTGAGCATTTTTATTATCTCAATATTAGTGTTGTTATTTCCATTAAAAGACTTTATAACCCAACGCCGGGCAGATAAAGCGGCGCTTAAAGTGAAGCAAGAGCATGCATAATTGAGGTAAAAAATGAGCTACACCAAGACGCAAAATCCGCTGCAAAACATAGTTAAAAAGCCTAAGCGTTTAGAAACGCGGTTAATAATTTGGGTTACAGGGCTGTGTGTATTACAAGCGGTGTTATTTGGCGGTTTGGTGTATCGAATTACCGCACAAAGTTTGCATGATCACATTGGTGATAAAGCACTCGCTGTGGCGACGAGTATTGCATCAAGCGATGATGTCGTTAAAGCTTTAAAGAACCCTAGTAACTTGGTGGCAATCAACCAAGAAATAGAAAATCTGCGCCAGCTAACTGGCGCAGATTTTATTGTTATTGGTGATAAAAATGCGCATCGAATCGTCCATCCAGATAGCAATAAACTCGGTAAAAAAATGGTTGGCGGTGATAGCCAAGACGCGTTACACGGCGAGCGTTATATTTCAGTGGCGCAGGGCAGCTTAGGTGAATCTATTCGCGGTAAAGTGCCGGTATACGATGAGCAACAAAATATTATTGGTTTGGTCTCGGTCGGTTTTTTAGTGCAATCGGTTGAGCCGTTGATCCGTGAGCGGATTGTTGAAATTATGATTTGGGGTTTGTTGTTAGTTGCTTTGAGTATTATTGCCGCTATCTTTATTGGTCAGCGAGTAAGAAATGCCATCTTTGGTTTGCAACCAGATGAAATAGCGAGGTTGTTTTCAGAGCAGGACGCTATTTTAAATACCATGCGTAGCGGTGTTGTTGCACTTGATCCCGACGGACGAGTACGCAAACTGACTCAGCGTGCTTGCGAAATTTTAGATAAACCAGTCGCCTGTATTAATCAGTCATTAACTCTGAAAGATTTACTGCCAGAGCATGCTGAGTTTTTATTACGAAATCAGCGTCGTAAAATGGTTGGCTTTGAGTTGTTTGCTGCGGATAAACGTTTGGTGTTGTCGCGTTTTTCATTGCAAGTGCAAGGGCAGGCGGATGGTATTTTACTCACTCTGCGCCCAGCTGATGAGCTTGAATACTTGAGCCAGCAACTTACTAAAGTACAAGCATTTGCCGAGTTGTTAAGGGTGCAAACCCATGATTATTCGAATAAGCTAAATCTAATTGGGGCGCTTATTCAAATGGGTAAAAATGAGCAAGCAATCGAATTGATCGGCCAAGAAAGCCAAGGTTCACAAGCACAGATCCACCATTTATTAGAACGTATTCAAGATCCTGTGTTAGCCGGTTTGCTGGTGGGTAAATACCATAAAGCCCGCGAGTTAAACGTAGTATTGGAATTAAACCCAGAAAGTTTACTTGGTGCCATCGCACGTACTGAAATGTTAGAGCGAGTAGTATCAATCTTGGGCAACTTAATTGATAACGCCATTGATGCGGCGATCAGAGCCAGTAAAGATCGAGAACCTCATGTACGAGTCACGGTTGATGAAACGAGTAAGACATTATTGTTTGATGTCGAAGACAGTGGTTTTGGCTTGGGTAACGACCATGAAGTGATATTTACCCCACAATACAGTTCAAAAGCAGGGGCAGAGCATGGCATTGGTTTATATTTAGTGAAAACTAATTTAGATTCGTGTGGTGGTAGTTTAGAAATTGGTGAGTCAGATTTAAAAGGCGCGCGATTAAGCGTCTATATTCCTAAATAACCCTAAGGTAATTTAGGCTAATAAGCAGTGGCCAAGCAAACAATAATAAAAGTAAATGGGCTAACATTGCAACGCTAAAATGAGTAATAAAAAATGACATATTCAGTAGTTATCATCGAAGATGAGCTCGAAGTTGCACAACTTCTTGCTCAATACCTGCTTTTACCGAATGGGGTTGCGGGGAACCAAACTGCGCGACAAAGCTTGCGTCAAGGTCAGTATCAGGTAGTTGGTATTGCAGCAAACTTAAGTACTGCTACCGCGCTATTACAGGCGATAGAGCCCGATTTGATCTTACTTGATATCCATCTACCAGATGGCAATGGCCTTGAGTTATTAACAGACTTGCGTCGGCGCTCAATTAAAAGCGAAGTGATGCTACTGACTGCCGCCAAAGAAGTCGAAACTCTTGAAAAGGCAATGCAGTTAGGGGCCTGTGATTTTTTGGTTAAACCTTTGATGCTTAATCGACTTGATCAGGCGTTAGCGCGATTTGAGTCACGCCAGCAGTGTTTGTCTGATGCTAACGAGGTGACCCAATCTATGGTCGACACTTTATTTGGCTCAAGCGAACAAAGTAAAGCACCGGTTAGACTGCCGAAAGGGGTTGATCAGCTTACTTTAAAAAAGATTATTGATGCATTTAAAGAGCACAAAAAAACGCCTTTTACAGCACAGCAAATGGGCGATCTTGTAGGAGTAAGTCGCTCAACTGCACGCCGTTACTTAGAATATTTACTAGAGGCAGAGCAAGTCAGTGCCGACCAAAGCTATGGCAGCATAGGTCGGCCAGAGCGCTGTTATAAAATGGCTTAGTTATCTGGCAAAGCGCTTAAGTCTACCTCAGGCGCTTGACCAACTGGGCGTTCAAATTCACTGTGTAATTTAGTAGGGCCTGTAAAAAAGCCAGTATTGCGTAAGTAAAAACCTGCGTTTTCAGTGCCTCCTTGATAATCCATTCTCGATTGCTTGGCAGCCGTTGCATCATAAGTAAATTGTGCTTTATCAAGAGAGTGCCATTGGCCTTGAGTATCTCTGAGCCACTGATTACTGTATAACGCTTTGCGCTCGAATTGCCCTGCATCAGGGATGAAGTTTTCTAAGAAGCTGTGTGGCCTTGCCACATATGTATCTGTACTAGGGCGTCTAAATGAAGCAATGAACAGCCACTTTGCGGCGATAGGGTCATAAAAATATGCGCTGTAGTCGGTATGATTAGCAAGGTTTTCAGTCGGATTTACTTTCAATAAAAAGCGGTAGGTTTGTTCTGCTTGCCAAGGGAATACTAAATAGCTTTGCCCGCCAGAACCTTCATTACCAAACTTACCGGTATACACATCATGCCCTTTAGCTAATTGCTGAATGCGCATTTCCACAGGAATAGCAGCTGGATCATCGGTCTGAAAAGGACTCCATACTGAAAATAATACACGGCGTTCAGTGTCAGAGTTTACTTGCATACCAAAGTAACCCTCAGCAAAACCATTGGCCATAAAATACGAGCCTTGATGATCATACCCTTTTGGTACGCTCAGCTCTGAATAGAACCATTGATAGTTTTTAGTCTTGTCAGGTATGGGATAGTTTAAATGCACGGAAGGCCCGCGACGACCCCAATAAATATCATCTTTTACATATAAAGGCGCCGCCGACTCTTTATCTAGCGTGACAATAAGACCTTGAATATCAGCAAAGGTGTCAGCTGTTTTAGCGATACCGGTAAGTTGCAATTGTTGGTATCCGATTTGATCTGGCAGAAACTCGCCAAGATCGATATCTTGAAATTGCTGATTAGTGAGCGTAATTAACTGACTCTGTTGATTAAAGTCGACTTTAAGCTGGCTGCGATCGCCTGCAACTTTTACGCGCAACTTTAAATTAAAAGCCGCTTTTGTTGGCAGGTAAAAGTAGTGATTAACTGGTATTGTAGAGTCTTGCCAGTGCGTGATCCCCACATCACTAATCAGTTTTTTATTTGCTGCGATACTATGGCTAGTAGCACTATTGCCATAACTGGGAATAAAGTAATCCGTGGTTTGGTTTGCCACTGCAAATGGCGAAAATGAAGTCCATAATAATGAACCAATAAATAGTAAAACTCTCATAGTGAGCTCCATAAAAAGCGCCGACAAACGGCGCTAATATAAGAGGGTATACCCAAGCCTCCTTAAGATGTGAATTCTGCATCTTGAGGTGGTGTGGGTATAAGCTTAAAATGATGCTGAAAAGCCAAGGCTAATCGAGCGACCATAGCGCGCTAAGCGACGAATTTGTTCTTCTGTTTTTACGTATGACCACTGTCTTTCATTGGTTAAGTTGGTTACGCTTAAATCAACTCGCACTTTCTCAGTGATATTGTAACTGGCACTGAAATCGTATTGGCCGTAGTCTGCCGCCCATTCTGGTCCGCCCCATGCATCAGGATAGACTAAGTAGTCGTCGCGCCAGTTATAAGCAATACGGGTTTGATAATCACCTTTTTCATAATAAATAACCGCGTTATACGAGTGCTCAGACATCCCCACAAATGGCAGATCATTTAGCTCTTCGTCGTCATAGCTGCTGTCTGTGAAAGTATAGTTTATTTGTACACCCAGGCCATCGAATGGTGCTGGAAGTATTTCGTCAAAAGACTGCTGATAAGCTGTTTCAAAGCCTAAAATTGTTGCGCCTTTTTCCGATGTAGGTGAGATTTTTGTAAAAATTGGGCCTTCTACAGCCACTCCATCTTTAAAATAATTACCCACTTGCGCAGTGCCTACTCGGCCGCGGGCAATCACTGATTCGATGTCTTTATAGTAGGCTGCAAAGGTTAGTGCACCATAGTCAGAGAAATACCATTCAATCGTCGTATCTATTTGATTGGCTCTTAGTGGCTTAATACCCGGGTTTGAGGCATGGTATTCGGCATTATTAAAATCTAAGTAGCTATAAGGCGATAGATAATCTAAGTTTGGGCGTGTGATTACTTTAGCCGCACTAAAACGATAGAGTAAGTCATCACGTAGATGCAATTTAAAGTTTAAGCTCGGTAGTACGTCTGTGTAGCTTTCTTCAGTGGTAGAGCGGGTGTAATAATCTTCAATTTCACCCTCAACGCGATAGCTTAATGCGCCATCTTTTTCGGTTATATTGTAACGAACATTATCAACATCAAAGATGTAACCATCTGATGTGACATCGGTTTGTATTACACGGACGCCCATGTTTAGTGCAAAAGGCAGTTTAGCAATATCGCCTTGTAGATTTGCTTCAACAAAAGCCGCTAAGGTTTGCTCAGTAAGGGCGAATGAATCCTTTGGGCTGTTCTTTGCGACAATTTTATCTTGCGCCGCTTGTGGATTAATTGATTCATAAAAAGCATACAGTTTGTCGTAATTAAAGCTTGCCCATGGATCCGGATGTTTACCAGGCTCACCATCTAAGAAGTTATCAAAGTTAGCTGGCACGAGTACATCTGCTGGTAAACGAAATAGGTTTAAGCCGCCTAGCTCTTCAACACTTGAGTCGTCAAAACTGTCGTATTCTGAGTTTTTAAAATAAGCGCCACCATTACTGAACATTGATGCATTTTTTGATTTATAAACACTGCGTTCTTTGGTTTGTTTGCCGTAATGAACGCCAAATTGAATATCTTTCACTAGTTCAAAAGAGGGAATATAGGTTGCTGCTAAGCGCACCTCTTCTATTTGGTCTTTCACATCGGTGCCTGAATTGTAGCTGTAATGCGCACCAAAAGGTTGTTCTGCACTCAGTGCTGGGGTCATGGTCACATCTGGCAGCATATTACTACCGGTTTGGTCGATAGTGATACCATCAACAAAACCACGTGCAACAATAAAACGATTGTTACCATTGCTGACATTTTTAGCTTGTGACTGTGAAATATCTAAATCAACCGTTAAGCTCTCTGTGGCATACCAAACCGTATTAAAACCCCATTGCCAAGTATCTGTATTACGTGGCACAGACACATTTAACAGCTCAGCCATTGCGCCATCAACTAGTTCTACATAATTAGCGTTACCATCTTCATTGAACTTTACTTCACCGATAGCGGGGATCCCCGGTGTCCAAGATTCATCATAGGTTACAAATGAAATTTGATATTGCTCACCATTGGTTTCGTATTGTGAGTACATGCTGTCAAAGTTAACATCTATACTATCTGACGGGCGCCATTGCAGCGCTAAGCTTGCACCCAGTCGCTCACGCGTATCCTGCCAATTTGAATAACGTACGTAGCCTGGAATAATCGATGGGTATGATTGCTCATTATCTTCAAGCTTGCCGTTACCGTTACTATCGATTGGGATACGTACATCAACATTCTCGTCTGGATCATAAAAACCTTCACCTTCATAAGAGTCTTCACGCTGTGTACGTTCAGAATATACCGCTGTAAACAGCGCTCCAAAGGTATTATCAAAAAAGGTATCACTAATTAAAAACGAAGCTTGTGGATTGGTGTCGCCAGTACGTTCTTCATAAATGCCTTTGGCACTGCCTGATAAAGTGAAACCATCTAAATCCAAAGGTTTGCGGGTTTTGATATTGATAACTGAGCCAATGCCGCCTTCTTGTGTTTTACTTTGTGGGGATTTGTATACTTCGAGGGATTGGACTATTTCGGGGGCGATTAAATCAAAATTAAAGTTACGGCTAGAATGCTCTGATGCCATACGTCGGCCATTAACGGTGGTAACGTTGTAGTCACCACCTAAACCTCGCACGGTAACATTTTGGCCCTCGCCGCCGTTACGGGTAATTGCAATCCCCGTCATCCGTTGCAATGCCTCGGCAATGTTTTGGTCGGGAAACTTACCGATATCTTCTGCAACGATAGCATCCATAACCCCCACAGCTTGTTGTTTTAAATACAGGGATTCTTTAATACTCGAGCGAACACCTCTAACTTCAATTACTTCGACTTGCTCTGCTTCGGCTTCTTTTTCTTTTTTTTTGTCTTCATCAGCTGCCAGCGAGGTGCCACTGAAGATGGCGCTCATAGACAAAAACAGTGTGGACAGTTTTAGTTGTGCTTTCATAATAGTTACCTGTATTTTACTTGTTGATGGTTGTTTTTTTATTGAGTTATTGCCACGCGTGTTGAGTGTATTTTTCTCCAACACGCGAGAGGTTAATTACGAAATAATGCCAAGTGGTTTTGCTTGCTGCCAAAGACCACGGGTGAAATCTGGGAAGTCTTTGCTGTTACTTCTATCGGCTACAGAATCAACAGATAGCGGGAAAACAGCTGACCATGCGGCTGCGTCATACACATCTTGATCAAGTGGTTCGCCATTGCGTAGGCAAAAAATAATCCGCCAAAACATCAAGAAGTCCATGCCACCATGGCCGCCGTTGCGTTCAGCCTCAGCGCCCATTTTTTGCCAGAGCGGATGATCGTATTTGTTATACCAATCAGCCATGTCGTAATCCCACTCGTGATAGCTTTTACTGCCACCTTGCTCAAGTGCGATCCTATTTGGAAAGCCAGCAAACACACCGTTAGTGCCTTGAATTAAGTTATGACGAGAATAAGGACGTGGGGTGGTGGTATCGTGTTGCACCATAATGCTGCGACCTTTAACCGTTTTAATAATGCTGGTATTCATATCACCCGCAATATAGTTAAGTTTGTTGCGGCTATGATCTGCGGGGAATTCTTTTTTAGCGTAGGCTGCACGGCCTAATGATGGCGAGCTCATCGAGCTTATATAGTCAAAACGATCGCCACGATTGATATTCATGTATTGTGAAACAGGGCCTAAGCCATGAGTTGGGTATAAATTACCATTAACTGCTGCATGCCATGGTGTACGCCAAGAACCTGTTTTATGGTCAATTTCTTTCATTTGCCAGCGTAGCTCATGGATATATGCTGCTTCACCATGCAACAATTCACCAAAAACGCCTTGGCGAACCATATTAAGAACCATTAATTCGTCGCGTCCGTAGCAAACATTTTCCAACATCATGCAGTTTTTCTGAGTTCGCTCAGAGGTGTTTACTAGTTGCCATGCCTCTTCTACAGTCACTGCTGCTGGTACTTCAACAAAAGCATGCTTGCCGCTTTCCATGGTATCGACAGCCATCGGCGTATGCCACTGCCATGGTGTTGAAATAATAACAATATCAATATCTTGTCTCTCTAGCATACGGCGGTAATCGTGATCGTTTTTGCCATAGGTGTCTGGTTTTTTAAAACCTTTATCAACAACAATCTTCACGGCCCTGTCTACAACGGCCTGATGGGTATCACAAATTGCTTTAATTTCAACGCCATCGAGATGACAAAAATGCTTAACAGCACCAACACCACGTTCACCCACGCCAATAAAACCAACCCTTACTACGTCCATTTTTGGCACAGTTAAGCCAAGGGTTGAACGTCCTTGTTGTGCAGTTCTTAATATCGATTTGGAATTGGTGGTAGAAGCACAACCCAAAGCCGCGCTGGTTGCTGCAATTGCGGCCATTGATTGTAAAAATCGTCTACGGTTGAGATCGCCCATAACATTGCCCTTATTGTTTATTATTTGTAAATTTGTTTTCGCAGGCTTTTATTTGTACACACAACAAAATGTCAATGCAAGATAAAAATCTTTCGTTTGCTTTCATTTTAAAGGGTGTTGTTTTTATTTTTTATTTTAAAGTCTTTATTTACAGTGGCTTAATTGCGTTTTTTAATGTTTAAAGATAAATGTAAAAAATTGAATTGAAAGTAAACGAAAGCTGCGTACAATGAATGAAAGTTAACAATGAAAGAGAGCGGACATGCTTAACACTATCGAAAGGCGTCATGAGATTGTGCAATTGGTCTACAAACAAGAGCGGGTGCAGGTTCCTGAGTTGGCTCAGTTGTTTGGTGTTTCAACGGTAACTATCCGTAACGACTTAAATGAGTTGGATGAAAAAGGATTGTTGGTACGGTCCCGTGGTGGTGCAGTTGCCAGTAATCGCTTAACTCAAGAATTATCATTAAAAGAAAAACACGATGCAAATCGCGGTATTAAAGAGCGCTTAGGTAAATTTGCAGCGAGTCTAATTAAGGATGGTGAATCGATTATTTTAGACTCAGGGACAACAACTGAAGAAGTCGCTAAAAATCTAACCAGCCACCACGGCGTAGTTGTCATGACCAATGGCTTAAATGTGGCGCACTCACTACTTAATGCGCCATCGGTTGAAGTGTTAATGACTGGTGGCACGCTACGTAAAAAATCACTGTCATTTTATGGCCGCCAAGCTGAACAGCACTTACAACAATATCACTTTGATAAGTTAATTTTGGGTGTTGATGGCTTTGAAAAAGATATTGGTATTACAACGCACTTTGAGCTTGAAGCTCTGCTAAATCGGGTGATGTGTGAAGTATCGCGAGAGATCATAGTAGTAACAGATTCTAGTAAATTTAATCGTAAAGGCGTGCATAAAATTATTGCCGCCAGTGAAATAAACGTACTGGTTACAGACAGTGGAATTCCAGCAGAGATAAAAACCGCGCTCGAAGATGCAGGTGTGCGGTTACATATTCTCGATCTTTAACTTTTATAACTAAACAAAGATTATCTAACGAAGAGGCTTGCAATGACGATATTACAGCAATTAATCGCAGCGAATAAACGCGGCGAAAAACAGGGTATTTATGCCGTTTGTTCCGCTCATCCATTGGTGCTAGAAGCTGCCATATTGCAAGCCAAACAAGACAATAGTTATTTATTAATCGAAGCAACCGCTAATCAGGTCAATCAGTTTGGTGGTTATACGGGTATGTTACCTACTGATTTTATGGCATTTATTGAACAGCTTGCGACAAAGCAAGAGTTTGCAATTGATAAGCTGATCCTTGGCGGTGACCATTTAGGCCCTGTGTGTTGGTGTGATGAAAGCGCTGAATCGGCGATGCAAAAAGCTCAGCAGTTGATCGCCAGTTATGTTGGTGCAGGATTCAAAAAAATTCACTTAGACACCAGTATGCGCTGCGCCGATGATGAATTAATTTTAGCAGATGAAACAGTTGCAACACGTGCGGCGCAGTTGTGTGCAGTGGCTGAACAAACAGCATTAGATACCTTTGGCCGCAGTGACTTAGTCTATGTTATTGGTACTGAGGTGCCGCCGCCCGGTGGTGCCGATGAGCAAATAGATACGCTTGCAGTCACAGAAACTGACCATGTTGCTAGTACATTGGCATTGCATCACGATGCATTTTTACAGCAGGGGTTATCATCGGCATGGCAGCGAGTAGTTGGCTTAGTTGTACAGCCAGGTGTGGAATTCGATAACACGCAAGTATTTGATTATGATAGCGCTAAAGCGCAACGGCTAAAGCAATATATAAAGGCCGTTGATGGCATTGCCTTTGAAGCACATTCAACTGATTATCAAACGCCCATCGCGTATCAACAATTAGTAAATGATCATTTTGCGATTTTAAAAGTGGGCCCAGAGCTTACCTTTGCTTTGCGTGAGGCATTATTTGCATTAAGCCATATTGAAGATGCGCTAATAGACACCGAGCAATGTTCACATATACGCACTGTTATTGATGCCGATATGCAGCAGTTTCCGAAAAATTGGCAGCGTTTTTATCAAGTTGATAAATCAGTGCAGCAGCTTTATCGTCGCTTTAGTTTTAGTGATCGAATCCGTTATTACTGGGGACAACAAGGCAATCAAGCTGCCGTTGATAAGCTATTTAGTAATTTACAAAAACAACCGATACCACTGCCGTTACTAAGCCAATATATGCCATTGCAGTATCTTGCAGTGCGAAATAACACCCTGCAAAACAGCCCTAAATCTTTGGTACTTCATCACATAATGCAAGTAACCAGTCGCTACGCAGATGCGTGTTTTAAACAACAATAGACGTAAGTGAGGTAGTAATGTCTAGTTATTTAGCAATTGATGAAACCCTTTTAGAAGCTAAAAATAGTTTATGGACTGCAAAAGAAATTATGCAGCAGCCCGATTGTTGGCGAGCAACGCTCAGTATTGTAAAAGCTGCACGAGCGCAGCTAGATAGTTGGCTTGCGGGCGTATTAGATAAGCCAAATGCGCAAATAATTTTTACCGGTGCCGGTACCTCAGCTTATGTTGGTGAGGCGGTTGTTGGTTACTTGAATCAACAATTGGATATTGCTTGTCGAAGTGTTAGTAGCACAGAGCTTGTTGCCTGCCCAGAGCAGTATTTACAGCCAAATAAGTCAACTTTATTAGTGTCATTTGCACGCTCTGGCAATAGTCCTGAAAGTGTTGCCGCTGTTGATGTAGTGAATAACTATGTAAAACACTGCGCGCATCTATTTATTACTTGTAACCCCGATGGAGCACTGCATAAACAAGTAGCGCAAGATGAAAACTATTTCTCGTTATTGATGCCTACGCAAACACTTGATCACAGCTTCGCTATGACCAGTAGTTTTACCTCAATGTTGGTGGCAAGTGTGGCAATATTTAGTGATGCAGATAACGCTGTTTTAACTATTGCAGAAGCGGTTGAAAAAAATATTGCTGGTAAATTAGCTGAACTAAAAACATTGGCTGAACTGCCTATGCATCGCTTAGTGTATTTAGGCGCAGGATCCTTAAAAGGCTATGCGCAAGAATCAGCATTAAAATTATTAGAATTAAGTGCGGGTCAAGTTATGGGGTATTTTGAATCCCCGCTTGGTTTTCGTCACGGCCCAAAATCATTGGTTGATGATAAAACTTTAATTGTTTTATTTGGCTCAACTAATACCTATACCAAGCAGTACGATATTGATTTGTTGAATGAGTTACGTCGCGATAATAAAGCTATTGATGTTCACGCCTTGACGCTGCCAGATGACGCGGTGATGCAGCAATTAGACGATGTATTTAATGGCTTATATTATATGGTCTGCGCGCAAATAATGTCGTTCTATAAAGCGTGGCAATTAGGCATTACAGTAGATAACCCATGCCCAACTGGTGAAGTAAACAGAGTGGTGCAAGGGGTGACGATTTACCCGCTAAAACAAGGTGATATTAATGACTAAGCAGTATATTTATGGCATTGATATTGGCGGTAGTAAAATTGAACTTGCTGTATTTGACGCTTCATTAAAGCAACTTGAATCATGGCGCATTGCGACTCCGCAAAATAGTTATCAAGACTTTCTAAATGCGTTAGTTGGTATGATTTTAAGTGCTGATCATAAATATCAATGTCACGGTGCGGTCGGTATTGGTATGCCTGGCATTGTTAATGCAAACCAACAAGTACTGTCGGCTAACGTGCCTCATGCGACCGGTAAAAATGCCGCGCAAGATTTAGCTCAGTTAATAAATCGCCCGGTTGCGATCGAAAACGATTGCCGCTGTTTTGCACTCTCAGAAGCGCGCAGCAGCGTTGGTTTGCAACATACCCGAGTGTTCGGTGCAATTCTTGGTACTGGTGCGGGTGGTGGGCTGTGTATTGATGGTCAATTGTATAAAAGCGCCCAGGGAATTGCAGGTGAATACGGTCATTACGCACTTTCTGCAGTGTTACAGCAGAAGTACCAGTTACCTATTTTAAAATGTGGCTGTGGTTTAACAGGGTGCATTGAAAGTTATATTGCAGGCCCTGGCTTGGCGAGAATTTACCAGCACTTTTCTGGCGAAGTATTAACTACTTTTGAAATTGTTGAAGGGTTGAGAAAAGGCGACGTATTTTGCCAACAAAGCTTTGCCTGTTATTTGGATTTAATTGGCAGTACTTTTGCGGCAATTATTATGGCCTATGACCCTGAGGTGATTGTAGTTGGTGGCGGTATGTCTTTAGTTGATGAACTAATGAGCAAGCTTGAAGAGGCAATCGTACCGTATGTATTTGCTGATATTCGGGTGCCAAAAATAGTGCTTGCTGAATTTGGCGATGCCAGTGGCGCTCGCGGTGCCGCTATTTTGGCCAAAGAACAAGTGGGAGCGCTGGCATGATTGGATCCGTGTTTTACGTCAAAGCTGATGTAATTTATTGTCAAGAACGAGTACTTAAAAATCACTTCATGTTAGTTGAAAATGGCATTATTAGTCATTTTACGCAAAACCCTACAGCCGGTGTGCCTATTGATGATTATGGTAATGCTGCAATTATTCCAGGCTTAATTGATTTACACATTCATGGTCGCGAAGGTTGTGATGTGATTGATTGTAAAATGAGTAGTATTGAAACGATTTCATGCTCACTTGCAGAGCATGGAGTAACAGGCTTTTTAGCAACGACAGTGACCACCGATTGGCAACAAACACTTAATGCTATGAGTGTAATTGGTCAGGCATACACGCAGCAACCTAGCGGGGCACAGGTGCTAGGTGGCTATAGTGAGGGCCTGTTTTTCAGTGAAGTTCATAAAGGCGCGCACAATCAAGATTACTTTTTAGAGCTATCGCAGTCGCATCTAGAAGCGATGATTAATGCAGCCATGGGTAGCTTAAAAGTGGTTGCGTTGGCGCCAGAAAAGCCAGGCGCAAATGCATTAATTGAATACCTGACAGCGCAAGGAATTAGGGTAATGCTTGGTCACTGTGATGCCAATTATGAACAAACTCAAAGCGCACTTGAGCATGGCGCATGCGGTGGGGTGCATGTTTTTAATGGGATGCGTGGCATTCATCATCGTGATCCAGGTTGTGCCGGCGCGGTATTGATGAATGATGACGCATTTGTTGAAGTGATTGCAGATGGTGTACATCTTCATCCTACAATTTTAAAGCTGATCTATAAGCTAAAAGGTCCACAAAAAATCGCTTTGATCAGTGATTGTATCAATGCCGGTGGACTAAATGATGGTGAGTATAAATTGGGTAAAATGGATGTTGTTGTGCAACAAGGTGTGGCGAGAACTGCCTCCGGCTCGTTAGCTGGCAGCACTTTAACGCTTGAGCAAGCAGTTAAAAATATGCATCAATTAGGCAGTGTAGAGCTACGTGAGGCGATAAATATGGCCAGCATTGTGCCCGCGCAATTTCTTAATATTGCCAGCCAAGTTGGTTCTTTAGCGGAAGGTAAGCATGCGAATTTTGCTATTTTAAACAGCGATTTTAGTATTCAGGCGACTTATGTGAAGGGTCAGCGGTGCTTTTTTAAAAGTGCATAAAATGGCTAAAGCGCTCGGCTTTAGTGTGGCTATGCGCTTCAAAACCCATAGAAAGTAAAATATTATAAAATTGATTGCATTTTAAGCGACATGTATGGTGATGTTCGCTATAAGTAATGCTATACTCCCGCCGAATAATTTTTCGACTTTATTAAGAGTAAAATAATGGCAGATTTATCGAAGTACAGAAACATTGGTATTTTCGCGCACGTTGATGCGGGTAAAACCACGACTACTGAGCGTATCCTAAAGCTTACTGGTCAAATCCATAAAACTGGTGAGGTTCATGATGGTGAATCAACAACTGACTTCATGGAACAAGAAGCTGAGCGCGGTATTACTATCCAGTCTGCGGCTGTAAGCTGTTTCTGGAAAGATCACCGTTTTAACGTTATCGATACTCCTGGACACGTTGACTTCACAGTTGAAGTATACCGTTCATTAAAAGTACTTGATGGCGGCATCGGTGTATTCTGTGGTTCTGGTGGTGTTGAGCCACAATCAGAAACTAACTGGCGTTATGCTAACGAATCAGAAGTTGCACGTGTTATTTTCGTAAATAAATTAGACCGTATGGGTGCTGATTTTTACCGTGTAACAGAGCAAGTACGTAAAGTACTTGGCGCAAACCCACTAATCATGACGTTACCAATCGGTATCGAAGATGAGTTCTGTGGTGTTGTTGATGTTTTAACTAAAAAAGCATACATCTGGGACGAAACTGGTCTTCCAGAGAACTACACGATCGAAGACGTTCCAGCAGACATGGTAGACAAAGTTGATGAATACCATGAAATGCTAATCGAAACTGCTGTAGAGCAAGACGATGACCTAATGGAAGCATACATGGAAGGTGAAGTACCTTCTTTAGAAGATATCAAGCGTTGTATCCGTAAAGGTACTCGTGACCTTGCTTTCTTCCCTACATACTGTGGTTCTGCTTTCAAGAACAAAGGTATGCAATTAGTACTTGACGCTGTTGTTGACTACTTACCATCTCCTACAGAAGTTGATCCTCAACCGCTTATGGATGAAGAAGGTAACGAAAACGGCGAGTTTGCAGTTGTATCTGTAGATGAACCATTCAAAGCGTTAGCGTTTAAGATCATGGATGACCGTTTTGGTGCATTAACTTTCGTACGTATTTACTCAGGTAAACTTAATAAGGGTGACACTATCCTTAACGCGTTTACTGGTAAAACTGAGCGTGTTGGCCGTATGGTTGAGATGCAAGCAGACGACCGTAACGAATTAACTAGCGCACAAGCTGGTGACATCATTGCAATCGTAGGTATGAAAAACGTGCAAACTGGTCACACTCTTTGTGATCCTAAGCACCCAGTAACACTTGAGCCAATGGTATTCCCAACTCCAGTAATCTCGATTGCTGTACAGCCTAAAGATAAAGGCGGTAATGAGAAAATGGGTGTTGCTATCGGTAAAATGGTTGCAGAAGATCCATCTTTCCAAGTTGAGACTGATGAAGATTCAGGCGAAACTATCCTTAAAGGTATGGGTGAGCTTCACTTAGATATCAAAGTTGATATCCTTAAGCGTACTTACGGCGTAGACCTTATCGTTGGTCAACCACAGGTTGCTTACCGTGAAACTATCACTCGTGAAATCGAAGATAGCTACACGCATAAGAAACAATCTGGTGGTTCTGGTCAGTTCGGTAAAATCGACTACCGTATCAAGCCAGGCGAAGTTGCTTCAGGCTTCACGTTTAAATCATCAGTTGTTGGTGGTAACGTACCTAAAGAATTCTGGCCTGCAGTTGAGAAAGGCTTCAAGTCAATGATGAGCGAAGGTGTGCTAGCTGGCTTCCCAGTGCTTGACGTTGAAGTTGAACTTTTCGACGGTGGCTTCCATGCCGTGGATTCATCTGCAATCGCATTCGAAATCGCTGCTAAAGGCGCTTTCCGTCAATCGATCCCTAAAGCGGGCGCACAACTTCTTGAGCCAATCATGAAAGTTGACGTGTTCACTCCAGAAGATCACGTTGGTGATGTAATCGGTGACCTTAACCGTCGTCGTGGTATGATGAAAGACCAAGAAGCTGGTTTAACAGGCGTTCGTATTAAAGCTGACGTTCCGTTATCAGAAATGTTCGGTTACATCGGTTCATTACGTACAATGACATCAGGTCGTGGTCAGTTCTCTATGGAGTTCTCACACTATGCACCATGTCCACAAAACGTAGCTGAAACTGTAATCGCTGCAGAAAAAGAGAAAAAAGCTGCTAAGTAATTAGCCTTTAAACTCTTAAAAAAACCCGCACCTGTTGCGGGTTTTTTATTGCCAGAAATATTATCCCTCCAACAATCGAATACTTTTTTGTTGTCATGCTAGTAATGAGTAGTTAGCACTCTTTAGTAGTTATTTAAGCAAACAGTTAAATAATAGAAAAAGAATCAACTATTTATTACTGCAGTTTAAACGTCATTCCACTCATAAGTTGTAGTTTAAAAGCTGGCTGTTTTACTAATTAAACTAGTTATTTATAACTAGGTAAAAAGTAGTGCAATTACTTGAATCTTAGTTACTAATACAGGTAGAATACCCGCTTATGCCACCCATATACGCATATTAGAGAAATGGAAGTCTCTCGAATAAAGAGACATATATGTGTACTTTTTTAGGACGTTTATATGAATGCAATTAAATTGAGCCCAAACTGGCTGTTGCAGTTAGTTATGATACTAACCCTTTGTGCAGTTGCTTTTTTGCTAACAATCATCTTTGCTGTTAATCAGACTTTTTTAGCCCTAATTATTGTTCCTGTTATTTTTATTATCTCAATTTTAAGTATCGCCAACTTGCGTTTTATGCATTGCTATAAAGCGGGTATTTACTACTCTCAAGGGTTAAGTAAAAAATATATTAATGCAGATGAAATTGTTGATATTCAATTTAACTCATTAAAATTACTGACTGTATTATCGGTTTCTTTAGAAAATAACAAAGTAATCCACTTTTATAACTGGCAGTTTGACGAGCAAGCCCAGCAGTCAATTAGGTGTTGGTATAGCAAAAAGAAGAATCGCTGTAATAATTCACAGCATACTGAATGTAATGCATAGAAAAGGCCGCAGTTTAGCGGCCTTTTTACTAATCTGAACTCTGCTGAATAAAGCTATTCAAGCAGAGTTTAGTTTATACTACGCTTTTTTACGGCGCAGGAGTGTTAGTGGTAACGCCAGTAACGTTAACCAAAATAATGAACCTGAGTCATCGTCTTCGTCATCAGTTTCATCATTAGCAATATTAATGTACACAAGCTGCGCATTTGATAAATTACCAGCACTGTCTTTTGCTTGTACCATTAATGTGATTTTTCTTTCAAACTCATAGTCTAAATCACCAGCAACGATTAGTTGTCCTTGCTCATTTATAGTTACTGCATCGTGGCCAGATACAATGAAGCCAATAACGGGTGTGTACTGTGCATCGGCATCACTAAAGCTCAATTGACCAATGACAGTGCCAATATGGCTATTTTCACTGATGTTAAAGCTCTGCTCAGGCTCTAGCACTGGAGCTTGTGGCTCAGGCGTTGGCTCTACAGCAGGGGTAGATTGAATATCAATAATTACAGGGTCATGATCAGAGGCACGATAAGCACTCTCTGAATACAAGCTAGCAACTTGAGAATCAGATTTGAACTCTACGTTATAATCCAGACTAATCGGCTCATCAGCATTGATATGCCAGTCTGTCGCTGCGACAACTTTAGCAAGTAAACTTGGACTAGCAACAGCATGATCTAAGCTACCCATGCGGCCAGAAAAGCTATACGAATAACCAAGAGTGTTACCATCTAATTCTGCGACGACATTTTTAAATCCTTTATCTGCAAATGCACGTATTGGATCTTCCATCGCATAGGCATTCATATCGCCGACTAAAATGATATCTTCATCGTCTACACCGGTTGGCTTGCTATCAAGCCAGTCAGCATAAGCATTGGCACCCGCTACACGGATCTCATTCCAACATGCTTGGCCATCACCTAAATCAGCATTGTTGCCATCAGCACTGCCACAGCTACCTTTGGATTTTAAATGCGCTACAGCAACAGTAAATACTTCTTCTGATTCAAGTGATTTGAAGCTTTGTGCAATAGGTGGGCGGTTACTGTAGTCAAATGGATATTGGGTTGTGATAGCTGCGGTGCCAACTTGTGCGACTTTATTTGCACGGTAGATCAGTGCGGTGGTAATTTCATCAGTACCAATTTTATCTACGTTAAAATTAACAAAGGCGTATTCATTATTGCTATCTTCATCGTTTAACGCATTAACTAGACTAGCAATAGCGCTATTTGCACTGAAACCATCGTTTTCGATTTCCATTAAGCCGATAACATCAGCTTCTATAGCAATAAGTGCACTGACAATTTTCGCTTGTTGGCGAATAAATTCAGCTTCACTATCGGCGCCACGACTGGTTGGGAAACCAGCACCTTGGCCATCACCATTGAAGTAGTTAAGCACATTAAAGCTTGCAATCCGAAGATCTGCATCAGCGTGCAGTTCTGGTGCATCTGTACGTGGATTAGTTGCAACAAAAGTTGGTTGTACTGTTGGGTGAATGCGATAGCGATCAAAGCTGTAACCCATTACACCAGTGATTGCGTTCACAGAATCACCTAAACGTAATGTGTTATAAGCGTCTAAGCCAGTACCTGGGTAAGAAACTGGGTCAAGATTTTGTTTCGTTGAACCATCATCAAGTAAGATTTGTTTCTTGATGTTTTCGGCTTCAACAGCGTTAGCAGCATCACCGGGAAGGGCTATTTGTGTACCTTGATATAAACGTTCTGTGGCAAGACCTACTTCACCATAACGGCCTAAACCATAGTTGTTGCTAACGACCAGCGGTTGTTCTAGTGAAACCAGCATGCCTTCATAAGCTTCTAAATCGGCTACATTATTAACAGGGAGAGTGATGCTTGTTGCTGTTGGCGTTAAGCCTTTAGCACATACTTCCACTTGACTAACATCACCAATTTGGGTGGCATTAAAGTATTCAGCAACACTGCCTTTGACGCGCACATGGTCACCAACATTGACATCGGTATCAGCAAAATAAACAAAGACACCTTCAGAAGTAAGTGGGTTTGTATCAATATCTGCATCAAGTGATGTAATAAAGAAGCCACTTAATTGCTCACTACCTTGAAAATCAGCAGTTACTACGCCTTCCAGCTCAATTTCTGTGTTTAATAGAGGGCTATCACCGCCTTCACCTTGTACAGCGCTGATCAAGGTTTTAGCTGCGCCGCATTCTAATGGTACTAACGGCTCCGGTTCTGGCTCGGGATCTGGTTGGTTGTTTTCACCGTGGAAGCCTAGGCCAGAAAAGTCATCTTTATCAAATTGTAGCCATTGTTCACTAGGATCAAACGCGCTAGTTGCATCAGTGCGACCAGAGGTGACATCTGCCTTACGACGTAGAGTCTTATCTTTAGTAGTTACCCCTCCCGCTGTCCAAACTTCTTGCACACCTACCTGTCCAAAACTATCAATAACAGTATCACCGAGCGTAAGTGTGAAAGCGTCATCACCATTAAAGTTAACAGCACCGCTACGTAAATCTG
Source organism: Pseudoalteromonas sp. SR44-5 (assembly GCF_014163675.1). Lineage (NCBI taxonomy): Bacteria > Pseudomonadati > Pseudomonadota > Gammaproteobacteria > Alteromonadales > Pseudoalteromonadaceae > Pseudoalteromonas > Pseudoalteromonas sp. SR44-5. The sequence continues at coordinate 105,624 of NZ_JACJDT010000005.1, read as the reverse complement.
CTTTAGTTGTTAAGTCATCTAAAGCACGGGTGTCCGTTGTTACAATAACAAAAGTACTATCAGCAGCAAGAGAGCCTGACAATTCTTCACTTGTTGAAACTGTATCACTGCCATTTGAATATAAATTAAGGGTATAGCCGTCGAGAGATATAGCTGTTGATGAGGTGTTGTAGATTTCAATTGCTTTATTGTAACCGCCACCTTCAACATATTCTGAAATAATTAGATTAGCTGAGGCTGGTGCACTGAGGCTTGCAATAACAAGCGCCAATGGCGTTATTTTTGTTTTGAACATTATTATTTTTTCCCGTGTATTGTGTCCCGAATGGGACAAACAGTTTAAGGAAAATTTATGACAAAGAAAATACAAAATGTTAATAATATGAAAATAAAAAGGGCGGTGAATCGCCCTTTTCTAAATTAAATATCTATGAGGCTTATCTTTTAAGCAGTTGTGCAGCTTGTTTTGCAAAATAGGTAAGAATACCGTCAGCGCCAGCACGCTTGAAAGCAAGCAATGACTCCATAATCGTGGCTTCTTCAGCAAGCCAGCCATTATCTATCGCCGCTTTATGCATAGCGTATTCGCCACTCACTTGGTAAGCAAACGTCGGCACACCAAACTCATCTTTAACCCGGCGTACAATATCTAAATAAGGCATACCAGGTTTGACCATCACCATGTCAGCACCTTCTTGTAAATCCAGCGCTACTTCACGAATGGCTTCATCAGAATTAGCAGGGTCCATTTGGTAGGTTTTTTTGTCCGCACCTTTTAAGTTACCAGCAGAGCCGACGGCATCACGAAATGGTCCATAGTAACTTGAGGCATATTTAGCTGAATAAGCCATAATGCGTGTATGAATGTGACCTTCGGCCTCGAGCGCTTCGCGGATCGCGCCAATGCGGCCATCCATCATATCTGAAGGGGCAACAATATCTGCACCCGCTTGTGCATGAGATATCGCTTGTTTAACTAATATTTCAGTCGTGATGTCGTTAATTACATAGCCATTATCGTCGATAATGCCGTCTTGTCCATGCACAGTAAATGGATCAAGCGCCACATCGGTGATTACCCCTAATTCTGGATAGGCTTCTTTGAGTGCGCGTACAGTGCGTTGTGCCAGTGCATCATCATTGTAAGCTTCTTCAGCAAGCAATGATTTTTTGTCCGCAGGGGTGACCGGAAAAATAGCGATTGCAGGAATACCTAATTCAACCAACTCTTTTGCTTCAATCAGCAGTAAGTCAATCGATAAGCGATCTATGCCTGGCATCGATGCAATGGCTTCACGGCGATTGTTACCTTCAAGTACAAATACTGGATAAATTAAGTCATTTACACTGAGTTGATTTTCGGCCATCAAGCGGCGCGAAAAATCATTGCGGCGCATTCTGCGCATGCGAGTATAAGGGAAAAGGTCGAGACCTGATTGGGCCATTATTTGCTCCTAGTCTAAAATTGGAAAACTAACTACACGATTACGCCCACTTTGCTTGGCATGATAAAGTGCTTTGTCGGCGCAGTCGGTGAATAATCCCGGATTATGAATGTCTTCTGCAATGGCGCTATATACACCAGCACTAATGGTAAACTTTATCTGGGTGTTTGCCACTGTAATTGTGGCATCCATGATTGCTTGGCGGATTTGCTCTGCTATTTCTACTGCACCGCCGAGGATGGTGTTAGGTAGTAAGATCACAAACTCTTCGCCACCATAACGGGCTACTTCGTCAAGTGGGCGTTTTAAATGGCTTTTTATAATGTCAGCCACAGCACGGATAGTTTGGTCGCCAATTAAGTGCCCGTAGGTGTCGTTAATGCTCTTAAAGTGATCAATATCGAGCATGACCACACTTAAAGGCGTTTGCTCTCGACGAGAGCGACGCAAGTCCATTACTAGCTTTTTATCGAAATAGCGGCGATTTTTTATTTGTGTTAATGGATCTTCCATATTGATTTGTTCAAGTGCGCGATTCTTTTCTTCAAGCTCTCGCAGGGTGACCTGAAGTTCAAACGTTCGCTCTTCTATATTTGCTTCTAAATCTAACCTAGCTTGTTCTTGTAGTGCTAAACGCTCTTGCAATAAAGCATCTTGTGCTTCACTTTGGGCTATTTTACTCTGCTGTGCAGTAACTTGAGCATCGCGTTCGATTAAAAAGTGTTTGATGGTAGCAAAGCTTAAACTGAGTGAGCAGATTAAAAAGCTAAAAAATACAAACGGTAAACCACGGGTATTAAAATCATAGATGTCAAATACGACAATTATTAGATAGATCTGCGCAGTTAAGAACATTAACATACTACATAAAAGCGCACTCAGAGGCTGCGTTCGCTGTTGCTTAATATCGATCCCTAACGCAGTTATGTGTAACAACATAATCAACACCGGTGCAATTAGGCTGTAATAAAGCATGATATTTGTAGGGAGCAACCAGATAAAAAATAAGCTGATAAAAAGTAACCAGTTACTCCATTTGTGTAAGGGTTGCAGCGCTGTTTTTGTGGGCAGGCGCAATTGTTCAAATAATAGCTTGAATAAGCAAGTGGTTAAGATCAGCATGCTAGGCACGGCTAGCTGCTGCAAACTAGGCAAAGACGGGTGGAAATAGCGATAACCAAAGCCATATAAGTAAATCAGTAATAACCATAACGTGATTAAAATACTGCCACTGAGTGCAAAGTAACGTTTTCGTGAAAAGCCAAACATGACCAAGCAAGTGACTGCCAACGATAAAATAAATCCGACGAGCAGGCCGTACATTAAATTAAACTTACTTTTATCTTTTAAATATTCGTCATGCTGCCAAAGACTTAACGGCACTCTAACACCATCTAGACTTTCAACTCGAAGCAGTAATGTTGACTGACTTGCCGGTGGCAGTGTTAGCTTTACTAATAATGATTCTGTATTAATTTGTCGGTTATTGAGTGGTAATACATCACCAATTTCTTTAAACAATAATCTGTTTTGCTTAAAGTAATGGTATACAGCAACTTTATCTAATAACGGATTATCAATGGACAATAAAATTGGTAGCTCTGAATTCTCAGCGTTAACCAGTTGCAGGCGTAGCCATACGGCTTGATTAGTGAGTCCTAAATTGAGCGATTGCTCTGAAAGCTGTTGCCATTGCTGATTTGAAGTGAGCTTGGCTTGCTCTGCTGTGAAAGGCTGCAGGGAATATTCGAAAGGTATATTCACAAGGTGTTTGAAGTGCTTATCTAAGGTGATCTGCGTTGCGTTGGCCGTAAATGAAATAAATACAAAGCTATAAAGCAGCAACCAAACACGCTTCATTATCAGCCCTTGTGGTTGAATAACTGTTGGAAGTTAAGTGTAGTTTGCTTTGCAACAGTTGCAAACTCTAGGCCTTTTAAGGACGCGATAGTTTGGCATATATGTGGTAAATAGCTTGGCTCATTGCGATGCGATTTAGGTTTTGGTGTTAATGAGCGAGGGATCAAAAACGGTGCATCCGTTTCTATTAATAGGCGCTCTAATGGCAGCATAGGCATCAGTTGTTGCAGTGATTTACCGCGACGTTCGTCACAGACCCAACCGGTAATACCAATGTATAAACCGAGCGATAAATACTGTTCTAAGGCGTGCTGATCACCAGTAAAACAATGTAATACTCCACGCACCGAATATTGTTGCAATATTGCCAGCATATCTTCGCTCGCATCGCGCTCATGTAAATATACCGGAAGGTTTAACTCTACTGCCAAAGTGAGTTGTCGGTGCAACACGGAACGTTGAGTCTCGCGGGGAGAAAAGTCGCGATTGTAATCTAATCCACATTCGCCAATCGCAACAACCTCAGGGTGTGCAGCGAGAGTGCGCAGTTGTGTTTCTAGTTTTCCATCGGCTGATTTTGCGTCATGGGGGTGAACACCGGCGGTAGCAAGTAGCTTGTACTGTTGTGCTAAGTTAATCGCTTGCTGACTGGAGTTTATATCGCAGCCAATTAACAGCATTTGGCTAACATTTTGCGCTTTTGCGCGAGCAATGATAGCCGAATGTTGAGCATCAAATTGATGATTGGTAAGATTTACGCCTGCATCAATGAGTGATGTGGTCATTAATTAGTGCGCTTAACGCGGATCGAACGATTCTGGCCTGCTTTTTTTAATAAAAAGGAGTTGAACATACCACGTTCAATAATCACGGTATCATTTTGGTCGATACGCAAGCTATCTGAGCCAATTTGACGCCATTGTTGACCGTTGTCTAAACTAATAATTAATTCACCGTATGGCGCTTCTTTGACGTTGCTAACGACGGCTGATATTTCATTGTCATTATCTCTTGCTACTTCTTTATGTTCTAAACCAAAATCGTCATTTTTAGTCTTAGCTATTTGCTCATTGGCTACTGCTGCAGCTGTTGGTGCGCCAACGTTAGGGGCTGCTGAGTTGGTAGGTGGGGTTAAGGTTTTTGTTGTTGCTGGCTTACTTAATGATTTACCCGCCATAGTGTTGTCATAACAAAGCAGACGATTGAAGTCATTTTCTACAAATGTACATGCTTGTAAAGCTTGTAAGTTAACTTCATTGGCATGAACAGTAGGAATGCTTAATAAGGCAAGTATTGGTAGTAGTTGTTTTTTCATTTATTCCTCAGACTCATTTTGCTGGGGTTTAGCGCTATAAAAGGATGCTAAGATTAAACCCAATTCAAATAACAGTAGCATGGGAAATGCTAATAATGTTTGTGATAGTACATCCGGTGGCGTTAAAAACATAGCTACAACAAAAACACCGACCACAATATAAGGACGTTTTTCTTTTAAACTTTGTGTTGTGGTAGCGCCACTAAAACACAGCAGCATTATCGCTACTGGAATCTCAAAAGCGACCCCAAAAGCAAAAAATAGCTTCAACGCAAAACTTAAGTAGCTACTAATATCTGGTGCCAACGTCATCATTTCTGGGCCAACGCTAGTAAAAAAGCCAAGAATTATGGGTAGTACTACAAAGTAACAAAATGCGATACCGCTATAAAAAAGTATAATGCTAGATGCTAAAACAGGCATTAGCATGCGTTTTTCATGTTGGTATAACCCTGGCGCAATAAAGCCCCATATTTGGTGTAATATTAATGGAAACGCTGCAAATAAAGCGACAAATAAGGTTAACTTAAACGGCGCAAAAAATGGTGCTGTTACATCAGTAGCGATCATGGTTGCTGTACTTGGTAAGTGCGCAACTAATGGGGCCGCTACAAAACCGTAAATATCGTTCGCAAAGTAAACCAGCGCAATAAAAAATACCAATATAGCTAATAAGGCTTTCATAAGCCTATTTCGCAATTCAATTAAATGACTTACAAAGCCTGATTTAACTTGTTCAGTCATAATTTAACTCGTTACCGATATATAGACCATAGCCAACAAAAATAATTTCATTTTTGTTCATCAATATTCACTTTATCTGTTTGCTCAGAAGATCTTTTTTTATAACTGTGGGTGACTGAGTCCGCTGCCTTTTGTAATTCGCTGACCGAGTCTTTTATTGCTGGACTTAAGTCTTGCATGCCTTGTTGTTCAGCTTTTTTTAAATTTTGGTGTAACTCATGCACTCTTAATTCTTCGTTGACTTCAGCCTTAACAGAATTAGCCAACGATTTTATAGTTTTTACCCAACGGCTAACAGTACGAATAGCAACCGGCAAACGCTCAGGGCCAAGTACCACTAAGCCGACGATTAACACCACAACAAGTTCCCACATACCCATGCTAATTAAGCCTTATGGTCTTCTTTATTTTTATCAACAGACTCTTTGTTTTGTATTGGGTTATTTGCTTGTTCAATTGGTTCTGCTGGTTTATTTTGCTCATCTTCAGAGACTGCTTTTTTAAACCCTTTTACAGCGTTACCTAAATCACCGCCAATGCCACGCAATTTTTTTGTGCCAAAAAGTAACACTATGATTGCTAAAACAATTAACAATTGCCAAATACTAATGCCGCCAAAACCCATGATGTTCTCCACTTATTTAAATACTGTGAATTAAAATTATTGTACTGATTATACTCACCGAGCACTAAATAGCACTTAGTTTATGTTGCGCTGCGCCAAGCAAGTATAAAGCCGCTTAAAGAGCATATCCCAGCAATACCTGCAGCGACAAGGTCATGCTGCAAATAACATAACCCAGAGACTATCATTGCTGAACCAGCAAAAAGACCAAGTAATAATGGCTTGTATGATGGCTGTGGCAGTGGTGCAGGGCTGTTGCGCTGTTGTTTTAGGTTGTGATAAATCAAATCAGGTAACTCAGGCATTTTTTCTGCCCAAAATGGCAAGTTTGCGTATACCTGTTTCAATACCGACCAAGGACCAACCTGTTGCTTTACCCAGTCTTCTAAAAAGGGTTTAGCTGTTTTCCATAAATCTAATTGTGGATATAGCTGACGCCCAAGGCCTTCAACATACAACAAGGTTTTTTGTAGTAGAACTAATTGGGGTTGAACTTGCATATTAAAGCGACGAGCGGTATTAAATAGATTAACTAAGACGTGGCCAAATGAAATCTCTGCTAATGGCTTATTAAAAATCGGCTCGCAGACAGTGCGAATGGCAAACTCAAATTCTTCCACGCTGGTGTCTTTAGGTACCCAGCCAGAATCGACATGTAATTGTGCGACTTGACGATAATCGCGATTAAAAAAGGCAATAAAGTTTTCGGCTAAGTAACGTTTGTCTTCTTTGTTTAGCGTGCCCACGATGCCACAATCAATACCGATAAATTTAGGGTTTTCAGGGCTCTCATAGGATACAAATACGTTACCAGGGTGCATATCAGCATGAAAAAAACTATCACGGAACACTTGGGTGAAAAACACCTCCACACCGCGTTCGGCCAGTAGTTTCATATTGGTGTTTTGCGCAACTAATGCCTCAGTATCAGACACTGGAATACCGTAGATTCGCTCCATGACTAGTACATTTACGCGACTATAGTCACTGTAAACATAGGGAATATAAAGCGAATCAGAACCCTCAAAATTACGCTTTAATTGAATGGCGTTTGCGCCTTCACGCATCAGATCAAGTTCATCAAGTAAGGTTTTTTTATACTCTTTGACTACTTCAACTGGGCGTAACCTTTTCGCTTCATTGATTAACTTGGCCACTACTTTGGAAAATTGTTCCATTAATGCTAAATCAGCGTCAATTTGTTCTCTGATATCAGGGCGAATAACTTTAATAACCACCTTTTGTGGTTGATTATGTTCATCCACTAAAGTAGCAGTATGTACTTGGGCAATGGATGCTGAAGCTAAAGGGGTTTGCTCAAAATCGCTAAAGTATTCACTGATATCATCGATTTCAAGTGCATTTTCAATTAGTTGTTGTGCTAACACACCATCAAATGGCTGTACTTGATCTTGTAGTAAGGCCAGCTCTAAAGCGATGTCTAGTGGTAATAAATCGCGCCGAGTAGATAGCATCTGGCCAAACTTTATCCACACCGGCCCCAATTGCTGTAATGCTAAACGCAGTCTTAACCCTGCTGGTTTTTCTGGGTGTTTATTGGTTAGCCAAAATAGACATGCACGGCCAACTTTGCCATACCAAGGTATTTTTTGTGATGGGATCAGTTCATCCAAACCATAGCTAAGGAGGGTTTTTGTGATGTTATAAAGCCGAGCAGCTGACACAGATAATCCTTACTGATTCATTTTGCTTGAAGTAGTTGGTTGATACGTAACTCAAGTTGCGCAACATGTGCTTTGAGTTGACGCGTGTGTTGCTTAAATTGCTCAAGCTCTAAAGGATGAATAGTCACTTTGAGCTCGTCTTGGCATAAAGTAGTGAGCGTTGTAGAGAGTTTCTTGTTGGCTTTTTGACCTTGCTGTTGAGTTTGTTTAACTAACTGCCATAGTTGCTGTGCCGCTGCGTCACCAAGATAATCAGATAAGTGTTCAGGCCAATCGATATTAAGCGCAGCGAAAGCATTACTAAACCCTTGTGCAATATTTAGATCACCTTGCAAATCGAGTTTATCTTGGCGGATTAACTGAGTCAGCATCGCAGGGTTTTTAAGTGCCATTAACGTATTAATATCGGCGCTTATCATGCAGTCATATTGCGTTTCGGTAGTGTTGTATAAATGCAGTTGCTGGCCAGTAAACACCACTAAAAACTGCTGTTGCCAATCGCGTATATCAATTAATAAGCGTTGTTGGGCAATTGATGACAGCCTATCGCCAAGAGTGGGGTCGAGCTTAAGTGCCGTATTTAAAATACCTTCGACTAGTGCGACTATGAAATTATTTAACATACAATACCTTAGCAATAAACGTTACTAGCTGGTGTGACGCTTAATATTTGAAGCCACGATGTAATGCTACAATACCACCGGTGAGGTTTTGATAGGTGGTTTGCTCAAATCCAGCCTCGTTCATCATTGCTTTTAGTGTTTCTTGATCTGGGTGCATACGAATTGATTCAGCTAAGTATTTGTATGATTCACCGTCGTTAGCAACTAACTCTCCCATTTTAGGTAGTAAGTTAAATGAGTAAAAATCATAGGCTTTACTTAACACTTGATGCTCTGGTTTGGAGAACTCCAATACCAGTAGACGACCACCAGGCTTTAAGATTCGGTACATCGAGCGAAGTGCTTTATTTTGATCTGTAACATTACGTAAACCAAAGGCAATGGTAATTAAATCAAAACTATTATCAGGAAAAGGCAGTGCTTCAGCATTCATTTGTACGTAGTCAATATTGCCGACTAGACCTAGGTTATGTAGCTTTTCGCGGCCCACTTTAAGCATTGATGAGTTAATATCACCTAATACTACTTGCCCAGTATCACCAACCAGTTGACTAAACTTTGCCGTTAAGTCGCCGGTACCACCTGCTAAATCCAGCACATGATGGCCTTTACGCACACCTGAGCTGGCAATGGTTTGACGTTTCCATAAACGATGAATACCAAACGACATGAGATCATTCATTACGTCATATTTAGTAGCAACTGAATGAAATACATCGGCAACCATAGAAGCTTTTTCGGTTTCGGCAACGGTTTTATAACCAAAATGCGTGGTCTTTTCAGGATTCTCGTTCATGATTAATCTCTATCGTGGTAATAAAGACTAGTGTACTTGATTGTTACGCCATGGTGCAATTTGAATATGGGGGAAATTGCTTGTGGATCAAGGTTTATTATTTATTCGTTGTGGCTCACTGTCCGGCAATAAAGCTGCTTTGGCCAAGCGATCTTGCTTTATGTGCTGCATTAGAGGCTTTACGGGCAAGATTATTAAAATCTTTTTCGTCTAAGTGCTTGGCAATCCCTAATGACAGGTTGATTGCTGGTAGCTTAATACCGTTTTTAGAACTGACGAATCGCAGTTTCTCGACTCCATTACGGACTTTTTCAGCAATTACATTCGCAGTTTCAGGGTCGATATCGGCCAGTAATACAGTAAAAGCATCTTTGCCAGTACGCCCTGGCAGGCCACTTTCAAATACATACTTTTGAATTTGTTTAGCTACTTTACTTAAAATTACTTCACCAATGATATCGCCGTAGTTATCAATAAAGTGATCTAAGTTATCGATTTGGATGGCAATTGCACACACAGATTTTTTTTGGTTTAACCATAATTGTGTTTGCTGGTTTAAATAATGACGTTTAAAAAGGCCTGTTTGCTGGTCGGTGATGTGTTGTTTACGTAATTGTACGAGTTGTTGTTGGGTTTTCTCTTGTAATCGCTTTGCTTTGATCAGCTCTATTTTAAATTGTTTATGTTGAGTGAGCAGGTGGGCAGTTTGCTTATTTAATGTCTCAAGTGCGAGTTTGCTTTGGCTAACATTATTTTCATCTAATAAATGCACGCATTCGCTGACCTGACTTGCAAAGCGAATGATATCTTTTTCGGTTGAGTGCGCGCTACGTGATAATGAATTAATAACATCATCAACATTGCGTACCATTTTGGTTTCAGCTTGATGAGCTTGATCCATATAATCGAAATACAGTTGCTCTATATAAACACAGTCAATTTCTTGGCCTTGGGCAATTGCACGATCGATAGTGGTATTTAAATCAGAATTAACTTGGCTGATATAGGTATAGACAACGTGATAATTGAGAGGGGTCGGTGGTAATATATGGTGTTCTAAAAAGATACATACCTTGGTCATTTTTTCTTGAGCAATAGCCATGGAATCATGGAACATCATTGTATACACCAATTAAATACACGTAACAGCGAAATTAAATAACCTTCTCCATGAGGTCTTGACGCGATCCTAGCGTATGAGATTGCCTTACATTAATCTGTATCGGGGATATTTAAAAGCAAAAATATGTAATTTGGCAGCGAAATCTCCATTTTTCTCGTTCATTAGCTGGTTTTCTCGACAATCTTACTAGGCAATAAAAATGCTGATTAACTACTAGCCAATAGTCGCGGTTAATTTAACCTTATATTTATCGCCCTTGGTCGCATTTTTTTGGTTATTTGATCTGTCTAGGTTAGGTTAAACATCACGTTTTAAGTAGCAGATCCCTATTATTATGAAAAAATCACCTTCATCGGTTATGCGTCATTCCCTGTTAAGTATCGCCTTGGTATGTACATTAAGTGCGTGCCAAATGACCACGATAGATAGTGACCAACAATTTACGCAAGTGGCGCAATCAATTGTTGATTACCGTAAAAGTATTAGCACGTATAGCAACCCCGAGGGGGTTGATGGCTATTTGTTAACTAATTTATCTGCGGAGTTTCTTGAAAAGAAATACCAACATAACACTGAATTATTAGCGCAGTTAGATGCAATAGATAAAGATAAACTCAGTGATGAAAACCGTATTAATCTCACTATAATTCGTGGCCAAGTACAAAATAGTATCGATGAATATGTATTTAACAGCCACTACATGCCGCTTACTTCTGAATATGGCTTTCACTCGAGTTTATCTTTTATGGTGTCGAGTTCAGATTATAAAAAACTAGCTGATTACCAGCTTTATCTACAGCGTTTGCAGCAAGTTCCTCGGTTTTTTGCGCAAAATATCGGTTGGATGCGTAAAGGGCTGGAAGTTGGCTTAACTCAACCTAAGGCTGTATTAATTGGTTATCAAGATTCTATCAGTGCATATATTGTTGATGACGTTACTGAGTCTGAATTTTATAAACCATTTTTAAATAATACCGCTGGTTTGAGTGATAGTGAGTTTTTTGCTTTACAGCAACAAGCTAAAAAAATCATTAAAGAACAGGTAATTACTGCTTATAAAAATTATTTAACGTTTTTTAATGAAGAGTATCAGCCAGGTGCGCGTACTGAAATTGGTATCTCTGCTACACCAAATGGTGCTGCGTTTTATGCTAATCGTGCCAAGTATTACACCACCACAGATATGACACCAAAAGAAATCCATGAACTGGGGTTAAAAGAAGTGGCACGTATTCGTGCTGAAATGGATAAGATTATTGAGCAAGTTGGTTTTAAAGGCACATTTGCTGAATTTGTGCACTTTTTACGTACTGATCCGCAATTTTACGCTAAAACACCGGAAGAGTTATTAAAAGAAGCATCGTACATAGCTAAAAAAATGGATGCACAATTACCTAAGCTATTTCACACCTTACCACGCATGCCTTATGGTGTTGCACCTGTGCCAGCAAGCATAGCGCCTAAGTACACGACTGGTCGTTACTCTGGTTCGAGTCGTGATGATCAAGCGGGTTATTACTGGGTAAACACTTATGCACTTGATAAGCGCCCTTTATATGTTTTAGAGGCACTTACTTTTCATGAAGCTGTACCTGGGCATCATTTACAGATTTCCCTTAATGCTGAATTAGAAAACCTACCAAGTTATCGTCAAGATGCTTATTTATCAGCATTTGGCGAAGGATGGGGATTATATTCTGAATACTTAGGTATTGAAGCGGGCTTTTATCAAGATCCATATAGTAACTTTGGTCGTTTAACTTATGAAATGTGGCGTGCAGCCCGTTTAGTGGTTGATACTGGCATGCACATGTACGGCTGGAGTCGCGATCGTGCGATGAAATTTATGAGCGAAAATACGGCGTTGTCTTTACACAATGTGAAAACCGAAACTGATCGTTATATTTCATGGCCAGCACAAGCACTATCATACAAAATTGGTGAGCTGACTATTAAACGCTTACGCAAAGAAACAGAGCAAGCATTAGGGCAAGACTTTGATGTACGCGAGTTCCATCATCAAATACTTCGTCATGGCTCTGTGCCAATGTCAGTATTAGAAGATCAAATCCATCGATACATTGAAACTGAGTTAACTAAACAAAAAAGCTAGCTTCTATCGACATGGATCGCTGCATTCAGTGCAGTGATCCATTAAAATCCTTTGCTTGAAATTTAATCTGCTTATATGCTCTCTACTGTAATAAGATTTTTACTAATATATTCGCTACTTAGCTTAAGTTTTTAGTATAAGTATTAGTGAAATGAGAAAACAACCAGCAAGGGGCGCTGCATGAGTAATTTAATAGTTTTTAGCATTGATGTGTTTGCCAGCTTATTTATAGTGGTATTTGGGTGTTTAGTTTTAGTTGTTATTTATTTTTATATCAGTGATGTCACTCAATCTAAACAAGCGATTAGACGTAATTATCCGGTAATAGGTCGGTTTAGATACTTTTTTGAGCGCCAAGGTGAGTTTTTTCGTCAATACTTTTTCGCTATGGATCGCGAAGAAATGCCATTTAATCGCGCCGATCGTAGTTGGGTTTATAAAGCGGCTAAAAATGTTGATCGTACCACCGCCTTTGGCTCAACTCAGAGCCTAGAAGTTACCGGGACCGTGATGTTTATGAACTGCGCGTTTCCTACCTTGGACGAAGAAGCGCTTGAACCTAGTGCAGTTACCTTAGGGCCGCATTGTCCAAATCCTTATATTACTAAATCGCTATTCAATATTTCAGGTATGAGTTTTGGTGCGTTATCAAAACCTGCTGTACGTGCGTTATCGCAAGGTGCCAAACTCGCTGGTTGTTGGATGAACACTGGTGAAGGTGGTTTAAGCCCTTATCACTTAGAAGGAGGTGCCGACATTGTGTTTCAAATTGGCACAGCTAAATATGGTGTGCGCGATGAACAAGGTAAATTAAGTCATGAGAAGCTCAAGCAAATAGCTGCGCATGAACAAGTAAAAATGTTTGAAATTAAAATGAGCCAAGGTGCGAAGCCTGGTAAAGGCGGTATGTTGCCAGGCAAAAAAGTGACTGCTGAAATTGCGGCTATTCGTGGTATCCCAGAAGGTCACGATTCAATTAGCCCAAATGGTCATCCTGAAGTTAAAAACCCTGCAGATTTACTTGATATGATTGCCTCGGTGCGCGAAACGACTGGCAAGCCAACCGGCTTTAAAGCGGTTATTGGCGCTTATGCATGGCTGGAAACCTTGTTTGCTGAGATCAATCATCGTGGTATTGAATCTGCGCCCGACTTTATTACTATCGATAGTGCTGATGGCGGTACCGGTGCTGCACCACAACCGCTGATGGATTCGGTGGGTTTACCACTGAAAGAAAGTTTACCTTTGGTTGTTAATATGCTCGAAAAGCATGGCCTGCGAGAGCGAATTAAAGTTATTGCGTCAGGCAAACTGATTGTGCCGTCTAAGGTTGCATGGGCGCTCGCGCTGGGCGCAGACTTTGTTGTATCGGCACGTGGTCATATGTTTGCTTTGGGTTGTATTCAAGCGCTGCAATGTAATAAAGACACTTGCCCAACAGGGATAACCACACACAACGAGCGGTTGCAACGTGGCTTAGATGTCGCCGATAAAGCGCAGCGCGTAGCAAACTACAATAAGTACATTCATTATGGTGCGGGTTTAATTGCTCACTCATGCGGGGTATTTAGTGCCCGTGAACTTGGCCGCCAGCATGTGCGCGTTGTGCAAGAAAACGGCCTGTCAGAGCCGCTTGATAAAATGTATGAAAATTATCAGTAATTTAAAATACTAGGTAATAGAAGCTAGGTCCCGCCCAAATAGGTTGATAAAAGGCACTAAATAAAGTGCCTTTTGCTATTTTTATAAATTTAATTTAGTTGGCTTATCAATAAAGAGAAAAACTCTTCTTTGTTATTGCAAGTGTGGGCGTTGAGTACTAACTGCTCACCCAGCGCTAAAGTGTGGCGTTGTACGTCTAAACGCGCCTGCGCATCTTCAATGCCATCAATGTCAGCAACGTGTGCTAAGCCGATAGTGCGGCGTATTAGTTCTGTCCCACAGTAACCAATCGCGTCTTGTAATACTTGTTGCATAAAATACTCGCCATAACCAGCGGCTTTTAAATTGTTATCTGTGGTTTGCTCTGCAATAAATGTCAGCCACTGTTGTTCAAACAAAGAATAACTCTCTTGCAGGCAAGTCAGTAAATGGGTGTGATAGTTACGGCGTGTAACAAATTCACTAATACGAGCATTTTGCGCGCAGTAGTTTAATAATAAATTGCCGATAAATGAGCCGATATCAAAGCCAACTGGGCCAAAAAAGCCAAATTCAGGGTCGATCATCTTAGTGGTGTTTTGATCGACAAAAATACTGCCGCTATGCATATCACCATGTAATAGCGTCTGCGGGCATGATAAAAATTTAGCTTTTAGTTTTGCGATCGCTAAATGTAATGCGGTGTTATTTTGTAATTTATAGACTGTACTTTGCAACTCGCTTGGGTAGTTATTACGCTCATGTTCACGCAAGATATCGTTGAAAAACAAATCTTCAGTAATTTGGCACAATTCTGGATTAGTAAACTGACTGACTTTGGCTTTTTTATCTTGCGCGGTTAGGTAAAAGTCTGAGTTATAAAAACCGGTATGGCTTAAGTAGTGAGCCACATGTTGACCTAATAGCGGAAATTGCTCTGCGTTTATTTGTGCGCTACGCAAAATTTGTAAGTGACCAAGATCTTCTAAAATGGTCAGTGCTTGCTCTGGATTATGATGCAATACTTTTGCTGTGTAGTCAGGGCTTAATGCGCCGTGATTGAGTAAAACCTCAGCTTCAATGCGTGCTCGGTCAAGCGTTAATGGCCATGACTCACCCACACAGCGCGCATAAGGCAAGGCTTGCTTTAAAATAACGCTATTACTTTGCTCGTCGCTTATTCTAAAAACGAGATTTAAATTGCCATCTCCAAACTCATACGCCGATAACGTTTGGTCAGGATCAAACAAATCATATCCATCTTTAGTTACAAGATTTTTAATATAATCAATCGCATGCTGTGCATTAAAGGCAACGTATTCGGCCATCGGCGTACTCTCAGAAAATGATAAACGATAGCATTCTATACCTTCAACCGTTTAGATGTCTACACTTCTGGGTTGTGCGTTTTAAAAACTACTGTAAAATAACCTCAGCCTAACGATTATTCAGGATCAATCATGCAAGACCTCATAGCGAGCAGTTTAAAATATCAAAACAATACACTAAGCGTGTTAGACCAATACCTACTGCCGCATCAGCAGGTATGGCACGAATGTGATGATGTAGCCAGTATGAGGGATTTAATTCTAAGCTTAAAAATACGCGGCGCACCGCTAATTGGTTTAGGAGCAAGTTTGCTAGTTGCCCATTTGGCAGAGCAAGGCACCGCTAAAGTAGCATTAGCGCAGGCGATTGATGATTTAGAAGCCACTCGGCCAACCGCGGTTAATTTAATGCATTGTATGGCAAAGTTACGTATTGCGTTACAACAAGATGATTATGTAACGGCAATTGTAAGCGCAGCTGTTATCCTGTTTAATGAAGATATCGCCTTGTGTGAAAGCATGGCAAATCATGGTGCTGCATTGGTTAGCAGCGGCGATAATATTCTCACACATTGTAATACAGGCGCCTTAGCAACCGCAGGTATTGGTACTGCTCTTGGTGTTATTTATAAAGCGCAGCAACGTCATGGCGATATTCATGTATGGGTGGATGAAACGCGGCCATTATTGCAAGGCGGGCGTTTAACCGCATTTGAACTTGAGCGCTGGCAAGTACCTTACACCTTAATTTGCGATAATATGGCAGCGAGTTTAATGGCTGCTGGCAAGGTTGATAAAATTTTTGTCGGTGCAGATCGTATTGCTGAAAATGGTGACTTTGCTAATAAAGTGGGCACTTATAACTTAGCAGTACTGGCGCATTTTCATAACATCCCATTTTATGTCGTAGCGCCGCTAACAACCCTCGATGTAAACACTGCATGCGGTGCAGACATTGAAATAGAACAACGTAACAGCGCAGAGGTGCGCGGTGTAAGCGGAAGCTTTGGAGAAGCACTATGGGCACCTACAAATGCTAATGTATATAATCCCGCATTTGATGTAACCCCCGCTAAGCTTATTACCGGCTGGGTACTCGATACTGGCGTTTATGACCAACAACAAGTTTTAGTTGGTGAATTAAAAAGGCTGGTTTAACAGCCTTTTGCCACATACACCCATGCATTAATGCCGCTGCTAAATGACTCTTCAATACGGATGTAGTCATTAACTTCGTAGCTATCCGCGTTAGCAAGTTCCTCTAAGGTGATAGTAAAAATAGTGCCAGTTACTGTATCTGTTGGCAGGCCTGTTTTAATTAATGCTGGATGAAAACGCTGGCCGCTGCTTTTGTGCACGGCGGCGTCGGTGATCTCAACTTCGCCTAATACGTAACCTTGTAGTGTATCGGCTTGGCCTTCGAGCAAGCGGCTAAAGGTATCAAGCTGTACTTGCTCTAATTGCAGTGTGCCGTATGAAAATAACTTTTCCATTTAAACTCCATTATTAACAGATATCTAGTCTAATAAAGGAAACTGCTTAGCAATCTCAGATTCGGTGCTTTGTGCCACCCAGCCTTCGGTATTATTGAACAAACGGATCGCAGTAAATTCAGGATCGCTGCCCATATCAAACCAATGGGGAGTAAGCTCTGGTACTGAAATTAAATCACCCTGCTTGCAAAGTACTTGGTAAACCTTGTCATTAATATGCAGGCAAAATAATCCTTGGCCTTTTACAAAAAAGCGTACTTCGTCTTCACTATGGGTGTGCTCAAATAAAAACTTAGCACGTAATTCTGCAGCGTTCGGGTTGCCTTTTGCCAGCGAAATAACATCTACAGTTTGATAACCACCTTGTTGCTTTAAGCGTTCAATATCAGCGTTATAGGCGGAAATAATAGCTTCATGACTAGTATCAGCAGTAATCGTTTTTGTTGCTTGCCACTGCTCAAATCGTACATTTACTTTATTAAGCTCGGTGGCAATTTGTGCTGTATCTTGAGTGTTTAATAAAGCATTATTGCCGTTACAATCAGCAAAAATAGTCAGTTGGCTCATGCTAAATGCTCCACGGTGAATTGGCTAAAATCGTTAATATAGTTATGCGCAGGCGAGCTTGCTTGACCATCACGGATCAGGTGCAAGGTTTTTAAACCTGCGGCTTTGGCGGCATCAAGCTCGGCTGCCACATCACTTAAAAATAACACTTCATTAGCGGCAAAAGGTAGTTGCTCAATAATATTGTGATATGAACGTTGCTCTTGTTTAGCGCCGACTTGAGTATCAAAATAATCAGTAAACAAGGAGCGAATATCACCAAAGTCAGAGTAGTTGAAAATTAAATGCTGTGCTTTTACTGACCCTGATGAATACACATACAACTGCTGGCCGGCTTGTTGCTGTGCAACTAAAAAGTGGTAGGCATCTGGGTATAAATGGCCGGTAAAATCGCCATTTTCATAGCCAGTTTGCCAAATCAAACCTTGTAACTGTTTTAATGGAGTGATTTTTTTATCGTCACGGATCCATTCAAGTAAAGTGTTAATTACGACATCAATACTGGCATCTGGCTGTTCAATAACCGCTTTTACGGCATAAATTTGTTCAGCTACAGCGCTTTGCTCTTGATGAGTTTTTACAAATTCGGGGAGCTGCTTTGCGGCATATGGAAATAGTACGTCTTTAACAAACGAAATACGGGTAATAGTGCCTTCAATATCGGTCAGCAGTGCTTTGATCATGATTCTAATCCTACTAATTTTAAGCGTTCTATCTCACATGCAAATAAAAACTCAAGGCCTTCTAATTGACGGCGTACTTCACCAATAGTGCGACCCACTACATACAAACCGTGGCCGCGAATAAGCACGCCGTGCTCAATAGGCGTGTGTAAGTGGTGATCGCTCACTAATAAACTCAAGCGATCAATATCTTGGTCGTTATCAAAGATTGGAATACTCAAGGTGTCTAAATGTGAAGTAATGCCGGTTAGTGACTTTTGCATTTCGTAGCCGTGTAAGTCTAGGCTGTGACCTTTAATAACCCGAGATAATACCGTCGCAGCAACCGAATGAGTGTGCAATACATAATTAGCAGCAGGAATAAGTTTATACATGCACAAATGCAATTCGGTTTCAGCTGAGGGTTTGGCGGCGCTAGCGCTACGATTACCGACATGATCCAGTTCAATAAAGGTATGCGACCCTAATTGACCTTTGTCAAAACCGCTGGCAGTAACCACAAAACCGGTGTTAGTTCGCGCTGAAAAATTACCACCCGTAGCTGGCACCCAACCACGTTGACTGATCCACTTTCCTGCTTCTATAAGTTCTGAAATAGCGGTATTGTTATGCATACATTCCTCATACTTCTTTAGACGGCTATACATCTGTTAACAGCAATGATAGCATCGCTTTGGGCGCAAAACCATCATTAAGGGTAACCAGTGTTTGAAAGTAAATTGCCAAATTTAGGCACCAGTATTTTTAGTCAAATGACTGCTTTAGCAAATCAATTCGAAGCGATTAATTTATCGCAGGGGTTTCCTGAGTTTGATGCGCCTGAGCTACTTAAAAAACAGCTTAATCATTATGTGCTTGAAGGAGTTAATCAATATTCACCTTCATCTGGTGTGCCGCGCCTGCAGCAACAAATTGCCCAGTTAGCAAAACGAAAATATGCAGCTGAAATAGATGCCGCGCAGCAAGTAACGGTAACCTCTGGCGCGACCGAGGCCTTGTTTGTTGCCATTCAGGCGCTGGTGCGCGAAGGTGATGAAGTCATTGTGTTTGACCCCGCTTATGATTCATACCAGCCAGCGATTGAATTGGCCGGTGGTAAGTCAGTCAATATTGCTCTGCATGCTCCGAGTTATGCAATTGACTGGCAAACGGTGGCTGCGGCTATCAATAGCAAAACGCGGGCTATTATAATCAACACTCCACATAACCCAAGTGGTAAAACGTTAAAACAGCACGATATTAATGCTCTAAAAGCCTTAGTAATTAAGCATGACTTATACCTGATAAGTGATGAAGTATACGAGCATATTACTTTTGATCAGCAACCGCATTTAAGTGTGCTGCGTGATAACGAATTGTTTGCTCGCAGCTTTGTGATCTCAAGCTTTGGCAAGACTTTTCATAGCACAGGCTGGAAAATGGGTTACTGCATCGCACCCGCTGCACTTGCGGTCGAGTTTCGTAAAATTCACCAATATGTGACTTTTTCAAGCTTTACGCCGGCACAACATGCATTAGCCGATATGTTAGAACAGCAAGGTGAGCATGTGGATGAGCTCAGTGAGTTTTATCAACAAAAGCGTGATGTACTTAGTAAAGCACTAAAAGATAGCCGCTTTACCATTTTACCAAGTGAAGGCACCTACTTTTTACTGCTTGATTACAGCGATGTATCGGATTTAAATGACGTAGAATTTTGCCAGTGGTTAGTAGAACAAGCAGGCGTTGCAGCCATTCCACTAAGCGTGTTTTATCAGCAACCAAGCAACGATAAAGTTATTCGCTTATGCTTTGCCAAAAATGACGCCACGCTATTACAAGCCGCGGAGATTTTATGTCAACTTTAACTATAGCACTGATACAAACATCGCTTAATTGGTTAGATAAAGACGCCAACTTGGCACACTTTGGCAATAAAATAGCTGATATAGATAAATCAGTAGAGCTTATTTTATTGCCAGAAACCTTTGCCACCGGCTTTGCTATTAACCTTGATTGCGCAGAGCCGGATCATCAGTTAAAGCAAGGCAAAGTGCTTGATTGGATGATCGCGTCGGCAAAATCAAGCAATGCGGTAATTGCAGGCTCGGTATTGGTAACGCAAGGAAATAAAAAAGCTAATCGCTTTTATTGGGCATGGCCCAATGGCGAAGTGAAGTATTACGACAAACGGCATTTATTTTGCTTGGGCAAAGAGGGCGATTTTGTAACCGCAGGGCAGCAACGTGAAGTGTTCACCCTTAATGACTTTAGAATTTTACCGCAAGTTTGTTACGACTTACGTTTTCCGGTCTTTCAGCGCAATCGCAATGACTACGATGTGATGGTTAATGTCGCCAACTGGCCTGCTGCAAGGCGCAAAGTATGGGACACCTTACTAATGGCGCGGGCGATGGAAAACCAGTGTTATGTGATTGGCGTTAATCGTATTGGTGATGATGCTAATGGCGTCGCGCACAATGGCGGCACGGCAGTGTATGACTTTAAAGGTGATACGTTAGCAGCCGCTACTGATAACAAAGCTGATGTTGTTATTATCACTTTGGACAAACAGCCGCTTGAGCTCTTTAAGCAAAGTTTCCCAGCGCATTTAGATGCCGATGGGTTTAGTTTGGGTTATTAAGATAAAGAGACTGTTTAGCCTCTTTACCCGTTTTACGCAGAAGCATTGTAGGTGAGTTTGATCGCAGCGAAACCCGACAACATACAACAAAAAAATAATCTACAGGCTTGTATCAATACAAGGCCGTTTATCTGCGATGAATTTTTACCTGCTCACCCAATCGTTACGAGAGAATACCTAGGCTAGGTTAAAGTATTGATTTAATAGGTAGCAACCTATTGCATTACTATGATGTAACAGTTAGTTATCCGGTTTTTTATCTGCATTGTGATTATATGGTTGGCACAATATCTGAATTTCGTGATGCCCATCATATAATTTAAATAACTCATTGCCCCCAGTTTTGTTAAAAAATTGAGATAGGGTTATTTTGTCCTGCTCATACTCCATTAGTAACCAAAAGCCGTAAAAACCTTTAAACCAAAAATAATAGAATATCGCTGCGAAAAAAAATACTAGATAGGCTGCTTTACCTACTTTCTTTTTATATTTTAAACAACTAAGGAACAACCAAATACAACTCAATATTGCTAAAATTAAGAATGCTGAAAAAGGAGTAATAACTACTTCAATGTTGTCCCAGCGAGAGCTTAGACAAGAAGCATATCGGTCTGAAACTATTGTGTAAATTAAAGTGATTTTGAAAAGGAAGTACAATAATACAGTTGTAAAAACTGCATATAAAATACCACTTTCTTTGTCCTCACTGTTATTCAACTTGTAGCCTTAGAAAATATTTTGGTGTTTTTAAAAAGAAAAGTCAGAACGATTTTTGAATTTGGTTTAAGAGCTGACTTATGTGTTCTATTTGATATTACATTACACAACTTAGCGGAAGGGATCTAGAGTTTAGTTTTCTGGCCGCACTGCGTGCGTTTAACTTTGTTCCAGACAAAGTTTGGTCGAACCCTAGTCGAGGGTTCTCACCCGCCTTCATTGGTGTAAAGGTTACGGACATAAAACAATAGGCTTTTCATTCTGAAATTTGTGTCAAACGTGGGGATGGGCTTGCTTACGTCCATGTAACCAATCGCTTCGCGACGCTTGCAGCGGCCTAAAATGTTCCTGACATTTTATCGAACCCTGGTCGAGGGTTCTCACCCGCCTTCTGCCATTTTTAACAACAAAAAAAGCCCCACAATAAATTGCGGGGCTTTTTTCGTTATTAAATGGCGGAGAAGGAGGGATTCGAACCCTCGATAGAGCTACAAACCCTATACTCCCTTAGCAGGGGAGCGCCTTCGGCCACTCGGCCACCTCTCCGGCGCATAAATTGTCATTTTGATAATCGAGTGAACCACCAAAACGTAATAATGGTGGAGAGATAGGGATTTGAACCCTAGAGGGGCTATAAACCCCTGCCGGTTTTCAAGACCGGTGCATTCGACCACTCTGCCATCTCTCCGTTGGGAAAGAATAATACGCAGGTGATTGGGGTGTGTAAATAGGAAAAAGATCGTTTGCTGTTTTTTTGTTCTAAAAAAGAGGTTTTTTTATAAAAAAGGAGTTTTTAGGGAGTTTAAAGAAGGGGTTGCAGCAAACGAGGGAGCTAAATAAGTAGTTTCATTTAGTGGTTGGGTGTTTGCTGCACCGCTAAAGTAATCATGGTTGGGTGATTACTTGTATTGAACTGCGCCGCCAAGAGCTAGCTTTTTGCCGAAACGGTTAAGTCTGGCAAGCATTTTTGCTTTGCGGTTGGTCGGTTTTACTGCAACATGGGTAGCTGCATTTTCGTTTAATGTATTTACTGGGTTCATTACTTTGCTCCGGGTTATGTCTGTTTTGACAACACGGCTATTCTGAGCTTTTTTTGCACAAAAATAAAACGATAAAAATTAGGGTGGTCGGATAGAAATAACTAATCCGAATTGTTTTTATTAAGGTATGATTCAGATAGTACGTACTGAGTATTATGCATGGTTATGAAATTTAAAGTCGCCTAAATCACTTGTTTAAAAGCAATATTACACTACCACTGATATTTTAATGCATTAGATAATAAATAAAGTGACTAATTATTCAGATTAATTTATTTTTTGAAAATGTCTATTTCCCTACTTTTGAATAGGCTGGTATCCAGATGCTAATAATTATTAAACCAAGTACGCAAAAAAAACATAAAAAAAATTGCACTTGGTTATTAGAGCAGTGTCAAAAACGTCAAATTAGTTACACTATTTTTTACACCACAGGACATTTTACCAATGATTGCCAAAAAATAACGGTTTTGGCTCAGTCACAAAAGCGCGTTGTTGTGCTCGGTGGTGATGGCAGCCTGCATTTGGCTGTAAACGCATTGATGGGATTGAGTTGCTCGTTGGCGTTATTGCCTCAGGGGACGGGTAATGATTTTGCACGCGGCTTTGGCTGTTCAAACTCAGCTTGGCGTAATGCTATTTTTAGTGAGCATCAAGTAAAAATCGATATTGGCCAAATAAATAGCCGTTACTTTATTAATATTGCGGGGGTTGGCTTTGATGCGCATGTAGTACAGGCATTGCAAACCAAGCCTGCATTATCCGCTTTAAGTTATAGTTTAGCTGGCTTTAAGTGTTTATTCGTTTATCAGCCTTCTCGCTTGGCTGGGAGTTTTGCAGGGCAGCAATGCGAATATGGTAATTTGATTACTGTATTTGCAAATCATCATTATTTTGGTGGGGGGTTGATGATAGCGCCAAAAGCACAATTGAATAGTGGCTATTTAGAGTGCTATCGCGTGCCTACGCGTGGTTTGTTAGGTAACCTCTACAGTTTTGTGCGCTTATTGCTACGTAAGCACCACGGTATGAAAGAGCTCAACTACCAGCGCTTAGAAATTGCTTATATAAATACGCCTGATTTACCAATCGAAGCAGATGGTGAGCTGGTAGGCGTTACCCCAGCGGTGGTGATTATTCATCCGCTCGCGTTGCGTTTTTGTATGCCGCAATGTTAAATGACGAGTAATATGTTAGTAATAAAAAAGCGCCTAACAAGTAGGCGCTTTTGGCGTTAGTTGCGTATATACGCATTCTAACTGGGGATGGAGCGTTTATTAGCAAATGATGCTTTATTAGACTCAATAAACGCTTTAATTCTTTTTGTTGGAGTCAGTACAATAGCATTACCAAGCAGTACTAAACTAAAGCCGATAAACGTATTGGCTTGCCAACTAAAACCTTCAAATAATGTACTTAAAGTCACTGCAACTAATGGAAATAACACAATCACATAGCTGGCACGTTCTGGGCCGATATTTTTTAGTAGTGCAAAGTAACATGCAAATGCAATAACCGTCCCAAACACCGATAAATAAACTAATGAATACCAGTAGCTTGCTGGGGCCGACAGGCTAAAATCGGCACCGCTGATGATTACATATACAAATAAACCAATAGCGCTGTATAACATGCCCCATGCATTGCCCTGCATGACGCCAATACGTTGTTGAGAGTTACGTACGCTGATCATATTCCCTAATGAAGCCACAAAGGTGCCAGCTAAGGCAAGTAGCAAACCGACCAACGCCCCATTACTCAAGTCGAACTGCTGTAATTGTGGCCAAAACAGACTGATGATGCCCAATACCCCTATCAATGCACCCGTATATATACGTTTAGCTATGGGTTTACCAAAAAATAATCGGGTATTTACAATGTTCATTAATAACAACATTGAAAAGGCGATTGATGCCATGGCTGACGTTAAATAATGTTGTGCCCAGTAAAGTACTAAGTAATTAAGGCCAAAGTTACACAGTGCTAGTAATACGAAAAAGCCATGATCGCGACGACTATAATTCATCGGTAATTTTTTAATATTCACCCATACCCACATTAGAATTGCAGCCAAACTAAAGCGATAAAATAGTGAAACTTCAACGGCGATATCGCCAAGTTGAAATTCGATTGCGAGCCAGGTAGAGCCCCAAATTAAAACGGTTAGTGCATAAAGCACGATACTTTTCATGGCCTTGGTCCATTATGTCGATTAAGTGTTTATTTTAAGATACTTCTGTATACTTAACATACACAGAAAACTATAAATGCAACCTATACAGATTGTACGGCTTTAAGGTGTCTACTATGTCGCTGGTGATCAGCAAAACCAACCATGACTTTTTATATCAGCAAGTAATGCAGCTGGTGCGTGAGCTGAGTGAGCAGGGGACACTATTACCAGGCGAAAAACTCCCCTCATTACGTAAAATGGCCACTAAGCTGAATGTCAGTATTCCGACGGTGAAATTGGCTTACCAATCACTTGAGGCACAAGGTTTGGTTGAAGCACGAGAAAAGTCAGGCTATTTTTTAAAAACGGCACATACCCAGTTAGCGCGGCCAAAGCGGGTTAAACTCAATCGTGAGCCAGTTTCGGTCAACATGCAGGTATTAATTGAGCAAGTGTATGATGCAATTCATCAAGCCGATGTCGTACCGTTTGGCATTGCTAATCCTGTTGCTGCCGCTCCAACTGATAAAATGCTAAGTCGTACGATGCGCCGGGTTATGTCGATTGCCGGCAGTCGCGCCATAAATTATGGTGCGATGGATGGTTTTGCACCATTGAAAAAGCAGTTAATCCATCGTTATTTAGATTTTGGCATTGGTGTTGACTCGCAAGAACTTGTGATCACCAACGGTGCTCAAGAAGCACTGGCGATCGCGCTAAAATGTGTCACTAAAGTAGGTGATGTGGTGGCGATCGAGTCACCTTGTTATTTTGGTATCATTGAATTGATCGAAAGCCTGGGCCTCAAGGCGCTCGAGATCCCGCTGTGTCCTGATGATGGGATCTGGCTTGATGATCTGAGCCAGGCTTTACATGATCACGATATTAAAGCCTGTGTGTTCTCTACTTCGATCAATAATCCTGTGGGTAGTTTTATGCCTGATCATAAGCGTAAACAATTAGTAGAGTTATTGGAATCTCAAGATGTGGTGCTAATTGAAGATGATGTGTATGGTGATTTACATTTTACCCCGCAGCGCGGTACACCCGCTCAGGCTTACTCAACAAAAGGGTTGGTATTAACCTGTGCATCGTTTTCTAAAACTGCGGCGCCGAGTTATCGTGTTGGCTGGTTGATTGCCGGAAAGTTTGCTGCCAAAGCGCGTCGCTATAAGCGTGCATTGAGTTGTTCTACTTCATTGATCAATCAATGGACGTTATATGAATTTATAGTTAGTGGTGATTATGATCGTAATATAAAACTACTGCGACAGCGTCTACGTTCTAATAAAGAACGAATGATCTGGTGTTTACAACAGGCCTTTCCGAGTACCGCTAGGATCAGCGATCCGCAAGGCGGATGTGTGATCTGGATTGATTTAGGTGCGGCTTACGATAGTGTAAAACTATTTCAACTGGCATTAGAAAGTGGCATTAGCATTACTCCTGGCTATATTTTTTCAGCCACTAATAAATATCGCAGTTGTATTCGATTAAGTTATGGTTTGCCATGGGGTGAAAAAATTGAACAAGCTATTATAAAGCTAGGTGAGTTAGTGCATTTAGCGAAGAAATAGCATGGCATAAAAAAGCAGCACCTTTAAAAAAGAGTGCTGCTAAAGGGATATCAAACTTTTAGCGTTTAGAACCTGAGTTCAAGTTAGTTATTTTGTTTATAACTAAATAATTGGTAGTCTTTCAATTCTGGAACTAGTTTAACTAATTGTTGCTCTTGATCAGCAATGGTTGAAAAATTACCGCACAGTGCATCAGCGCGTTTTTCAAGTTGGTTAGCTTGTTGCTCAACTTTGGCTTCAATTTCAGCTCCCATATTTTCCATGCGTTGTTCAAAGGCTTGCATATCGCCACCAGAGCCCATTAGTTCTGAACCTACAGCCATTAAAATACTACCCATCGATTGCATCATCGCAGCTTGTACAGCGCTTTCTATTTGCTCATCAAATTGGCTTTCAAAGTTTTCGCCAAATTGGCTAAAGCTTTGTTGGCCCATTACAAAAGCGCCTTGTTGGTAAAAGGTGTTTTGTACTTCTACCTGAATATCAGCCATTAATTCATTAATGCTATCTAGGCCATCGATATTAAATGCATTGGCGACTTCTTCAATGGCGACCCCGGCAATTTTAACGCCTTCAAGAGCAATGTTCGCGACTTCTGGTAATTGGCTACGCAGACTGTCTGAATAATTACTGATAGCTTGGTGTTGTTGACTGTTGAGTGTCAAAGTTTGGCCATCAATCATTAACTCGCCACTATTTATAAAAGTCATAGTGTGGTTATCAGCTGTAAAAATTTCTAATTCATTTGGCTTAATACGCACATCATTTTTAAATTCAACGTCACATGTGTCGCCGCTAAAAGAAATATTCGTCTCATTGTCATTGTGTGCCATTGCCCCTGTGGCAATGAATAAAGAACTTATTAATAGTAATTTTTTCATTTTTATTTCCTGCTAATTTGTTGATTATGACCAGTACGCATTTAACGTATTTAATACTTATCAAGTTTAATGCCAATAATTATTGGCATTTAAAAACAATGAGTTAATTGTTTTTTTCCCTTTTTTAATTACATTTAAATGTTATAAAAAAGCCATTTTTTAGTCATTTTGACTAATTTACATTAATACATAAAAGATACTTATCGTTTCGATAAAAAACTCTCACTTTCCAGAACTCAAATTTAGCGCTATTTATTCACAATATCGACATAACACTATTTTAGAATTGCGTTATGGCTTTATTTTGGTGCTTTTTCATACGGTGAAATAGTGCTGAACATTTTTAATTTACCAATGATAGTGATAAAAAATCCTTAATTGGTCTCAAACACTTTATGGAGTGGGTTGTGGGTAAGACATTTAGTTACGATGCGCTAGATGACGATTTTGTTGAAGACGAGTACGAAATGGTCGGGCGTAATCAACACGACAAGAATAAGCAAAAGGTTAAGAAAAAGTTGGAAGACTACCTTGAGCAAAAACGCTTGCGTAAAAACTTGGGCGATGATGACTTAGATGAGTATTTAAACGACTAAGAGATAATTTAAATAAAGAGGCAATTTGCCTCTTTATTGCTTTTAGAGTTTAGATATTACTGCTTTTAAGGGCTTTGATAATAGCACCTTCGATTTGTTGCGGTTTGGTAAATGGTGCAAAGCGTTTAATTGCCTCGCCGTCGCGGCCAACTAAAAATTTAGTGAAATTCCATTTTATTTTGCGGGTTAAAAATCCAGGTAAGGCTGATTTTAAATGCCTGAATACGGGGTGGGCGTTTTCGCCATTAACATCAATTTTGCTCATCATCACAAAATCAACACCGTAGTTAATTAAACAACCTTGCGCTATTTCTTTTGCGCCGCCAGGCTCTTGTTTGCCGAATTGATTGCACGGAAAACCAATAATTACTAACCCTTGATCAGCGTATTTTGCATGTAATTGTTGTAAACCTTCGTACTGTGGAGTGAAGCCACATTTACTGGCAGTGTTGACAATTAACACAACTTTGCCTGCGAAATCTGAAAAATCAATGCTTTGGCCTTGCAGATTGCTGGCTGAAAGTTGATAGAAGTCGTTCATGTTGCTCTCTTGTTATTGTTGTTTGTTAAATTCTATCCTGAGTTGTGACAGACATACAGCTTAAATTATCATCATATTGCATAGACCATTTTATTTTAACTTGCATGATTAAAGCTTGTGAGTAAATGTTCAATCAATAATCGCACTCTGTACGGCATTAAATCTTTACGTGGATACACTAACCAAGAGGCATTGTCTGTTACCTGAAACTCATCAAGTAAGGTAATTAGTTGCCCGTTTTCAATATACTTATCAACAATATCAGTGGCTAAATGGGCAATGCCCAAGCCTGCTAATGTCGCAGATAATAGTGCGCGCGGATGGTTACTGCGCCAGTTGCCGGCAACTTTTACCTCTTTAATATCGCCGGCAAAATTAAATCGCCAACGTTTCCCCATGGCAATTAAGCAATTATGAGCGGTTAATTGTTGAGGCGTAGTTGGGGTTGGGTGATGTGCTAAATATTCTGGACTGGCAACGAGAGTCATGATTCGCGGGCTAAGTGGTCGTGCAATTAAGTTAGAGTCTTGCATGCGGCCAAAACGGATCGCTAAATCAAAACCTTCTTCAACTAAGTCGACATTACGATTGTTGAAGTCCATATCTACTTCAACCTCAGGGTAGCGTTTTACAAACTCAACAATTTTAGGTGCTACATGACATGCAACAAATTCACCAGCACCAGAAATTCTAATGATCCCTTTGGGTTTACGTTGCTCACCTTGCAGTTGATTATTAGCATCAATTAGCTCTTGTTTAATTGCTTTGAGCTTTACGGCATATTCGCGGCCGGCATCGGTGAGGCTTATTTTTCGGGTAGTACGTTGAAATAGCAATGAGCCTAAGCGGTTTTCAAGTTGCTGTACTTGGCGGCTAATATGTGAAGTTGATACTTCCATGACTTTGGCTGCTTTGGTAAAGCTGCCATGTTCAACCACATGTAAAAATTCATCAAGGCCATGCCACATAATTTAGTTCTCAAATATTAAGTAATTATAGTTTATACCATCTATTGTTGCAGCTGTGCAAAAGTGATTCTCTGAGCTTAGTCTTTAAATTAATGCTTAAATCCCTACAATTAGATGGTCACCAAATTTTAGCTCACACTAAATAATGAGCATCTCTAAGCAATGGAGCAAGCATGTTAAATTTCAGTTTTGCAAACCCAACCAAAATTCATTTCGGCGAACAACAAATCGCTTTAATTAAAAATGAGATCCCTGCAGACGCAAAAGTATTAGTTACTTATGGTGGCGGCAGTATTAAAAGTAATGGCGTCTATGATCAAGTCGTCGATGCGTTAAGTGAACATACGTGGTTTGAGTTTGCCGGTATTGAGCCTAACCCAAGTTATCAAACATGTATGAAAGCCGTTGCTTTGGTTAAAGAAAAGCAAGTTGATTACATTCTTGCAGTTGGTGGTGGTTCAGTCGCTGATGGTAGTAAATTTATTGCCGCAGCAGCTAATTATGACGGCGAGCCATGGGATATTTTATCAAAAGGTGGCGAGATTAAATCTGCTATTGCTCTTGGTGTGGTATTAACGTTACCAGCAACGGGCTCTGAGTCAAACGGCAATAGTGTTGTTTCAAATCTTGACACTCACGAAAAACTTGCATTTGCTAGTCCATTTGTATTGCCAAAATTTGCAGTACTCGACCCTGCAGTGACTTTTTCATTGCCTGAGCGCCAAGTGGCGAACGGTATTGTTGATGCATTTGTGCATACTATGGAGCAGTATTTAACCTACGATGTAGGTGCTAAGCTGCAAGACCGTTTCGCTGAAGGTATTTTAATGACCTTAATCGAAGAGGGCCCTAAAGCGTTCAGTGAGCCTGATAACTATCAAGTACGTGCAAATATTATGTGGTCAGCAACGATGGCATTAAACGGCTTAATTGGAGCGGGTGTACCACAAGATTGGTCCACTCATATGTTGGGCCATGAAATGACTGCGATGTATGGCCTTGACCACGCGCAAACGCTTGCGATTGTATTACCTCGTATGATGGCTGAGCAAACAGAAACTAAGCGCGGTAAAATCTTACAGTACGCAGAACGCGTTTTAGGATTAGATATCAGTGATGAAGATGCAGCAATTGAACAAGCAATTAATGCAACTGAAGCGTTTTTTCACAGTGTGAATATGCCAACGCGTTTAAGTGATTATAACTTAGGCGAAGAAGTCGCTGATAAAATTGTTGAGCAACTTGAACGCCACGGTATGACGGCTATTGGCGAACGTGGTCAGGTCACTCTAGATAAAAGCCGTGCTATTTTATTAGCCAGCGTTTAAAGCTACTTTTAGCGCATTACTAATGTGCTAATTTAAGATCAAAAATAAACCCATACCAACCAGTGTTGTGTAGTAAATGTTGTGCGTTTTATACGCGACAATAATGGCTGCTATTGCCGCACTGAGGTATGGGTTTTGCCAATCTAAATTTATTCCCTCATCTGTTACAAACACTATAGGTACCCAAATCGCGGTAAGTACCGCCGGTGCGCTAAAACTTAGAAACTGCTGCATTTTAGGGCCAACTTTAAATGGTAGGTCACGATGTAAAAATAAGTAACGGGTAAAAAAGGTAATACACGCCATAAGTAAAATAGTGCTCATCATCAGTTATGCTCCAATTTATCTTGGATACGGCTAATAAGGTAACCGATAGTCATCGCCGATAGTGCCGCGGCTACTAACCATAGTTCAAACCCCTGGCTTTTTAAAACGGTAGCGACAACACCAGCGCTTACAACCGTTGCCAATGTAGCGAGATTTTTAATACCAGGAATTACTAATGCAATAAAAGTTGCAGCAATAGCAAAGTCTAAGCCTAAATTAGTGAGATCAGGTAGCAGACTGCCCGCTACGATGCCAATTAATGTCCACAAGTTCCAAGTAATATAAAAGCTAAAGCCGGCACTGAGCGCGTAGATCAAGCGAGTTTTAGTTCGATAAGCTTTGCGATGATGGGAAAACGCAAACAGCTCATCAGTGAGTACAAAGCTTACCGGTAAGCGCCAACGCAGCGGCTGATCAATCACTTTATGACGCACCGCTAAGCCGTATAAAAAGTGCCGTGAGCTAATTATGAAGGTGGTGAATAAAATAGTTAATAAAGGCGTATTGCCAGCCATTAGCTCTATAGCGACTAGTTGGGCGGAACCGGCAAACACTAATAATGACATAGCTTGGGTTTCAAATGCGCTAAAGCCATTTTGTATTGCCAGTGAACCACATAAAATCCCCCAGGGGATCACTGCTAAACACAGTGGTAGCATATCTAAAAAGCCTTTTAGGAGTGCGCGTTTGGTGCTAAGTGTCATTAATATTATTCATTACGGTAATTAATGCCCTTAGTCTGCCATAGAATCAATTAACCCTGAACAGCAAAGATGCTAAATTAACAAAAGTTTGAAATAATAAGCTTTTACGCAAAAGAGGTTAAGCATGCATAAAATTAAAGTATGGGATGGGTTTATTCGCAGTTTCCATTGGTTGTTAGTTATTGCAATTGCGGCGCTGTATTTTAGTGCTGAAGAAGGCATGATGGAATTACACTTTGTGGCTGGCTTTTTCACCTTAGCGCTACTAGTAACACGCCTTATTTGGGGCTTGATTGGTAGCAAAACAGCTAAGTTAAGTGCATTGTTTCATTTACCTAGCGCAGCACTAAAATCATTTAAACAAACAGATAATAAACCTGGCCATGGCGCAGCGGGCAGCTACATGGTGTTGGCATTTTTTATTTTATTACTGGCGCAGTTAGTAAGCGGCTTAATGACCACTGATGACATTTTGACAGATGGCCCATTAGTGCAGTATGTATCAAGTAATGTAGTTGAATGGGCCGGCTGGGTGCATCATAAAAACTTTGATTTATTGTTGTACGCGATTATTCTCCATATTGTGGCAATTGTAATTTATCGCATTAAAGGCAAAAATTTAGTCAAAGCAATGGTTACGGGCTATGCCGCTGAAAAAAATAATGATAGTAATGAAGAGCTAACAAAATCACCGTGGACTGCGATAATTATTTTTGTCGTTGTATTTGCGGCATTACTGATGACATGGGGCGCAGAACCTGTGGCTTACTTGTTTAGTTAAACGGTTCAACAGATCAAAAACGGCGCTAATTAAGCGCCGTTTTAGTTTTAAGATGATCGCATTAAAGATTAGTCTTTAAATGATGTGTGGCAATCTTTACAGCCTTTAGCCCATGGGCCAAATGCTTTAGCAATTACTTTTTTATCACCTGTTTGCGCGGCAACGGCTAGTTCATCAGCATATTGTTGGAATGCTACCGCTTTTTTCATAAAGGTTTCGTTATCGCTCCAAATAGCAGGTAATGCAGATGTTTCGCCTTTATCACTGCCTGCAACGAATGCTTCCCATGGCATTTTTGATAATGCAGCGGCATTATTTGCACGGTGCTTAAAACGCTCAGCATCAAAAGGTACTTTGCCCTTTAGCATGTCACCCATATCACCAATTTGGACACGGATCATTGAAAACGCCGCTTGGCGGTACTCAATGGCGTCACTAGGCTCTTCAAATACAGAGTTTGCTGTTGCACCAAATGTTAGTGCACAAAGTGTTGCACCTAAAAATAATTGCTTTAACTTCATTCCTTTTGCCCCTTATATGTAATTCATTGCTTGTATAGCAGCTGTTGTATATCAGCAAGTCAGATTATTCAAGTGTATTGCGGTTAAACTGAACTGTTATTGAATTATAAAACTAAGATCATGCCTTAATTATTTATATCAATGTCAGCAAAGATCATTCCTCTGCGCATACTACGGGTTGCTAAAAATACTTCACCCAGTAATGACATAAATGCACAAATAAGTAGTGCCATTGCGCCAACAAAACAACTGCCGATGGAAACACCTAAATTAACTGATTGGATATGAGACAAAAATAACAGCATGACCACGGCGCAAACAAGTACCGCACTTAATACACTTAAACTAAAGGCAATATGGATACAGCGAGAGCGTTTCAGCAGTGCTCGTAGCTCGGTTGTTAGCGATGAATTAAACTCTTCATCGGTACTTACCTTTAATTTTCGTTCAAGTTGACGAGCACGGTCGGTAATTCGAGCTAAGCGATTAGATAAAACGCCCAGCGTAGCAGCAATACCAGTAATTAAAAAAACCGGCGCAACGGCTGTTTGGATTACTTTTGCCATTGTTAAAATATTTATAACATCAGAGTTCATTGGTTCCCTTTTAGGTATATTGGTGTGCTTTAGTTCTATTTGTTTACAAACATTTACATTTTCACTTTTCAGTTTTTAAACATTAAAAACAGATGTTTAGTGTTATTTTTTTCGGTTTTCTATTTGCCTTTGTAATTTTAATGTAATCGAGTTGTTGTTATTTTGGGTGTTGAAGTTCTATATTAGTCTCGCACTTAATTTATGATCACCAATAAATACAATAATACATAACATATCCCAGGGGAAATCATGTCTAAGAATCTAATTAAAAGAACGGCGGTTGCAACCGCTGTAACAAGTATCTTAGTTACAGGCGCTGTAAATGCAAATACAATAAATAACAGCGTACTTAAGCATACCAGCTACACGCCAGTATCACAGACCGATATTGTAAATAAAAATCAACCATCAGCATACCTTGTTGTTTTAAAAACAAAAACAGCAGCTGATATGATGGAGCAGGGTGTCTACAATGTTTCTGATGCTCGTCAGAGCTATAATCAAGTTGCAACGTTACAAAGCCAAGTTCAAGATAAGCTATTTACCCTTGATAGCAATGTAAAAGTACTTGGTTCAACTAAAATTTTGGCGCCGACGTTAATTGTTCAAGCAAGCCAAGGTGCACTAGATAGAATTGCAAAAGACTCGCGTGTAGAGCGTGTTTTACCTATGTTTGATTACGACCTTCATGTTGCAGCAACTGCTGACTACATCAAAGCGTCACCATTAGTAACAAATGGTACAGTAACAGGTGCAACGCAAACTGTTGCAGTACTAGATACAGGTATTGATTATACTCACAAAATTTTTGGTGGTGAAGGAACTGTTGAAGCTTATGAAGCAGCTCAAGCAGATCCAACTGCAGTGACTTGGCCACAAGGTCAAGTTATGGGTGGTTATGACTTCATGCGTGATGATGCTGATCCAATTGAAAATGATCCAGCTACTCCAACAGAAGAAGATGCAGCAACTAGCCATGGTACATCTGTATCTCACTCTGTCACTGGTATTGCACCAGCGGTGGAGCTATACGTGTATTCAGTGTGTGGCGGTGGTTGTCCAAGTGCAGCACAGGTTTCGGCATTAGAAGCCGCTATGGATCCAAATGGTGATGGTGATTCAGAAGACCGAGTTGATGTAATCAATATGTCTTTAGGTGGAGAGTTTGGTGACACATACATCGGTGGTGGTACGCAGTTTTTAATTCAGCAAGCCGTAGATGCAGGTGTGAACGTTGTTATTTCTGCTGGTAATGATGGTGATAACCCATTCCGCATTGGCGGTCCTTCTACGACGCCAAATGCACTCTCTGTTGGCGCGATGACGCATCCTGCAAATGATGTTGGCGTTGCATCTGGCACAGTTGAAGGTGCAGAGACCACAATTCAGCCGTCAGGTTTTGGTCCACAAACTGCGTTTGTAATGACAGATGCCGATGCTGAAGTTGTTTACCCTGAAGAAAACCAAAATGGCTGCGTGGCATTTTCTGCTGAAACTGACTTTACTGACAAAGCGGTAATTATTGACCGTGGTGCCTGTAATTTCACTCAAAAAGTATTAAGCGCTCAAGATCGTGGTGCTAAGTTTGTATTTGTAGCAAATAATGTTGATGATGGTACGCCTGCGCCAATGGGTGGCTTTGATGCAGCAGTAACAATTCCTAATGTCGGTATTAATTTTGCTGCAGGGGCAGCAATGAAAGCTGCTTTAACAGCCGGTGAAATGCCAACATATAGCATAACGATTGAACGTAAAGTGCTAGCGGGTGCAGTTGCATCGTTCTCATCTCGTGGTCCATCAATGGATGGTTTACTAAAACCTGAAATTACAGCGCCAGGTACTGATATCATGGTAGCGGCAACTGGTACACAAGATCAATTAGCACCCGCAACAGGTACTTCATTTTCAGGTCCGATCACTGCTGGTGCTGTTGCATTAGTTCGTGAAGCGCATCCAGATCGTACTGCACTTGAAATTAAAGCGACAATCATGAATGCGGCTGACTTAAATGTAACCGTAGAGCCGATTAGTACTAACCCAGATTCTCCACTTGCACCAATTAGTTCTATCGGTGCAGGCTTAGTAAATGTTGACAAAGCTGTTAACTTACCTGTTGCGGCATGGGTTGAAGATGAAACATTCAAAACTAAACAAGCGGCGCTATCGTTCGGTTTAGAACGCATGACAGAAACAACCAGCTTTACAAAAACAGTGACGTTGAAAAATTTCTCTGATGCAGACAAAACATATGACCTTCGTATTGAAGAGCGTTATATGAATGATGTGGATACTGGTGCTGTTAGTTTTGATATTCCACGTAGCGTAACTGTTGCGGCAAATACGGTAACAACATTCGATGTAACCATGACAGTTGATCCATCTAAACTGCATAAGTGGACGTTAGAAAACCCATTTAGCCAAGAGGATCTAGCAGCTCGTAGTCCGTCACTGACTATGGCTGAGTTTGATGGTGCGCTGGTATTTGATGATACTTCAACAGCCGACACAGATCATGACTTGCACATTGTTTACCATGCGATACCTAAAGCCGGTGCTGAATTAGCTTTTTCATATGAAGAAGTTAATGGTGTTGGTGAGTTGGTTGTAACCAATGTGGGGGCGACTACGATATTACCAACTGCAGAATCAGTGGTTGCTACAAGTGAAGAGAACCGCGACGCTGACTTTGATATTCTCTCAACTACATTTGCTGCTTATACGTCTGAGACATGTGAGTCAGGTGTGTTCATTACATCTTCAATTCAATTACGAGATGAAATTACCCACATGCGTCAAATCGGTGTTCGTATGAATCTCGATATTGATAATGATGGTGTTTATGATCACTTTATGATGAATATTAATGATGTTGGCCGTGATGCAGCAATACCTGGGCGCAGCCGTACATTAATTGGTGAAATCGATGCCGCAGGTGAGGATGTGTGGCAGTGGGGTACACCGATGTATCATGCTGCTGGTGAAGATACAGTGACCTTCTCTGGATGTAGTAATTTGTTAGGCTTAGATGCAAATATGCTGGGCAGCACAATTAACATTGCAGCTTCAGTTGGTTATCCAAATTATCAAGCCGGTGTGTTCTCTGAAACCGATAGTGTAGTTGGTTCTACTGTGTTTACAGGTAATCCGGTGGTTACTTTGGAATCGACAGAAGACGCTGAAACTAAATTATCTGAACTTGCTCCAGGTCAGAAGGCTGTAATTAGAGCTGATGGTAATTTCGCATTGACCTCAGCTACAGGGACAGATGTATATACTAATTCAGTAACTGGTGTTCCGGCTGTTCCAGCTGTGCCTAATCTCGTTGTAGAAGAGTTTACAATTAATGAAACTGCACTTGATGGTATTACTATTGGTAGACTTAGTTTTGAAGATACTCCAGCACTACGTATAACAAACTTTACTGTTGTGAGTATGTCTGCTCCAGGCTTAATGATTGATGCTGAAACTGGCGATATCATGGTTGAAGATACGAGTATGTTGGATTTTGAGTCTGACATTAAAGAAATCATTTTAACAGTGAAGGCGACTGATTTACTTGGTACTGAATCTGCAGCAGCCGATATTAAAGTAACGATTACCAATGATGCAGATGAGTTACCAGTTGTAGCAAAAGG
Organism: Pseudoalteromonas sp. SR44-5; assembly: GCF_014163675.1. Taxonomy (NCBI): domain Bacteria; kingdom Pseudomonadati; phylum Pseudomonadota; class Gammaproteobacteria; order Alteromonadales; family Pseudoalteromonadaceae; genus Pseudoalteromonas; species Pseudoalteromonas sp. SR44-5. Next base: position 68,575 of record NZ_JACJDT010000005.1, on the reverse strand, counting down.
GCAAAATTTCAGTATTATTGAATCCGCAGCCGAAGGTACAGTGATTGGCATGCTTGATCATAGTTTGTTTGAAAGTGCGGCAACAATGGTTACTGGTGGTACGGTTGCAAACACAAACTTAATTAGTATTAATAATAAGGGTGAGCTAGTTGTCACTGGCAGCCTAAGTTATTATGCAACTCCAACTATGACTCTTGATGTAACAGTAATGGATGACAGCGGCTTAGAGTCTGAGGTTGTGCAAGTTATGTTGAATGTAACCGCCGATCCTAAATCTCATGCCCCAGTCATTGAGGGTGGTCAAAAATTCAGAACTGATGAAAATGTTGCCATTGGTACCGTGTTGGGTCAATTGGTATTCTCAGACCCTGATATGGATATTTCGCCAATTACTCGTTTTATTGTATCTGGAACAACATTAGTTAGTGTTCAGTTAGATGGTTCAATTGTGACTATGGGTGAAATTGACTATGAGTTTGATAAAGAGATTGTTTTCAGTGTTCAAGCTGAAGATAGCAAAGGTTATGTATCGAAAGCGGTAAGTGTTGAGATTGACGTTAACAATCTACGTGCGAACGATGATGACGACAATGATAGCTCTGGTTCGCTAGCGTGGTTAACGCTGCTTGTAGCACCGTTTGCATTTATGCGTCGCCGTAAACAAAAGTAGTAATATAGCCTCTAAAGGCATATAGCTTTAGTTAAAATACCGCCATTGGGCGGTATTTTTTTTGTTTTAAATTTATTGTTATTACCTAAAATGGTTACATTTTTTGTTTCAATGTTGTTTTTTTGTTTCTTGCTGGTGTAGTATTCGGGACTTAATGTTTCTTTTTGGGAGCATTTAATAACAATAATCTCATCAGAGGAATTTATGTCTAACAAGTTAATAACAAAAACAGCCTTATCAATTGCAGTATCATCAGCACTAATGGCGGCATCGGTAAATGCACAAACAGTGCAAGCAGCACACAGTATTACCGCTCTCAATAATTTCTCTACAGCTACATTTAATGAAACCGATGTTAAAGAACAGTTACCATCAGCTCATATGATTGTGCTAAGAGCGACAACCGCTGCCGATCTAATGGCGCAAGGTATTTATCAAATAGGTGACAGCCGTGCAACCATTGCACAAATTGAGCAAGTGCAAAGTGCAGTGACAATTGAACTAAGTAGTCTAGATTTTGGTACAAAAGTAATTGGCCAAACTAAAGTGCTGGCGCCTACTTTGATTGTACAAGCAAGTCCTGAGGCGTTAGAAAAAATTGCCCGTGACTACCGAGTTGAGAAAGTGCTGCCAATGTATGATTATGAATTACATGTCGCCGCATCTGCAGATTATTTAAAAGCTTCACCATTGGTTGCAAATGGGGTTGTAACAGGTAAAGGTCAAACGGTAGCGGTACTGGATACAGGTGTTGACTACACGCACAACGTTTTTGGTGGTGCTGGTACCGTAGAGGCGTATGACGCAGCTCAAGCTGATCCTACTTCTGTAGCTTGGCCGCAAGGCATCGTACATGGTGGCTACGACTTTATTCGTGACGATGCTGATCCAATTGAACATGATCCTGTAGTCGTGATCCCCGATGTTGATGAACCGACCAGTCATGGTACGTCTGTTTCTCACTCTGTTACTGGAATTGCTCCTGAAGTAGAGTTATATGTGTACTCAGTGTGTGGTGGTGGTTGTCCAAGCGCAGCACAAGCATCAGCATTAGAAGCGGCAATGGATCCTAATGGTGATGGCGATATCTCTGACCGCGTAGATGTTATTAATATGTCTTTAGGTGGCGAGTTTGGTGGCACTGAAACTGACGGAGGTACTCAATACTTAATTCAAAAAGCGGTTGATTTAGGTGTAAATGTTGTTATCTCAGCAGGCAATGATGGCGATCATCCTTTTCGTATTGGGGGACCAAGTACCACGCCAAACGCACTTGCAGTTGGTGCGATGACGCATCCAACATTAGATATTGGGATTGCTTCAGGTACCGTGCTTGGAGAAGAGGTTGTTTTTCAAGTTTCAGGTTTTGGTCCGCAAACCGCATTTGCTATGGCAGATACCGATGCTGAACTTGTTTACCCAACCGCAAATCAAAATGGCTGTGAAGCATTTTCAGAAGACACCGATTTTAATAATAAAGCGGTGCTTATAGACCGTGGTGAATGTAATTTCACGAAAAAAGTACTGCATGCACAACAGCGCGGCGCATCGTTTGTATTTATTGCAAATAACGAAGATGACGGTACTCCTGCTTCAATGGGTGGATTTGATGCCACGGTTACTATCCCAAATATTGGCATTACTTATGCTGCCGGGGCAGCGATAAAAGCGGAGCTTAAAGCATCAGGCAAGGCTGCATATAGCTTAGTTGTTGAGCGTAAAGTAACATCAGGTGCTGTGGCAACCTTTTCATCGCGCGGTCCATCAATGGATGGTTTATTAAAACCTGAAATCACAGCGCCAGGTACAAGCATTATGGTTGCAGCAACTGGTACGCAAGATCAACTAGCTCCAGCCTCAGGTACATCCTTTTCAGGACCGATTACTGCCGGTGCGGTTGCGTTAGTACGCGCAGCACACCCACAGCGTAATGCCTTTGAAATTAAAGCAACATTAATGAATACGGCAGATCTAAATGTGACTAATGAGCCGCTTAGCACAAATCCAGATTCTGAATTAGCACCAATTAGTATGATTGGTGCTGGTTTAGTTAACGTTGAAAAAGCGGTTAATCTGCCTGTTGCAGCATGGGTTGATAATACCGAGTTTAAAACTAAACAAGCGGCATTATCGTTTGGCTTAGAAAACTTTACTGGCGTTAGGTCAATCAGCAAAACAGTCACCGTGAAAAATTTCTCGACACAAGAAAAAACCTACAAATTACGGACTGAAGCACGTTACGAAAATGATAAAAACAGCGGTGCAATCAGTTGGGATATTCCAGGCAGCGTAACAATTCCCGCAGGTCAAACTACAGAGTTTGATGTAACGCTAACGGTTGATCCTAGTAAATTGCACGAGTGGAAACTGGAAAACCCATTTGATGCCGAGTCGGTAGCTGCACGAAGCGCCGCATTAACGCTCGCAGAGTTTGACGGCGCCTTAGTGTTTGACGATGTGGATGATACTGATTCAGATTATGCGCTACATGTTGTTTATCATGCGCTACCAAAAGCGGCTAGTGAATTAAGTATTGCTCCGGAAGTGGTTGGTAATGAGATGCAACTTATCGTTGAGAATACCGGGGCAACAACAGTTTCAACAATGACAGAAAATATTGTTGCAACTGGTAAAGTTAAGTCAGCAGCAGAGGCACCGTTCAATATTCTTGCAACGACATTCAATGCAATAGCAGCTGAAGGATGTGAATCTGGTGTATTAGTTACAGCATCGATTCAGTTACGTGATGAGATCACTCATGTATTCCAAGCAGGTTATCGTTTAGATATAGACACCAACAACGATGGTGCCTATGACTTCCTTATGCAGAACTACAATGACCGAGGTCGTAAAACGACTTCGCCAGGGCGTTCACGTACTGTTATTGGTACTATCGATGACACTGGCGCAGAAACGCTTCGGTTTTTGACACCGTTATATCAATCAGCTGGTGCAGATACCATTACCTTCTCGGTATGTAGCAGCACACTGGGGTTAACACGTGATAATTTAGGTGATCCGTTAAATATTAAGGCATCTGTAGGCTATCCATCTTATGGTGGCGGCGTGTACTTTGAAACAGATAGTCTAGTTGGCGCTACGACCTTTAGTTCTTCAGCGTCAGTGAGTTTAACTGCGGTGGATGGCAGTGATACAGTCGTAAATCAACTTGCGCCAGGTGAAAAAGCGATTGTGAATGCTAGTGCGCCATTTGCTTTTACAGCATCGTCATTACAAGATGTACTGAAATTAGTGACTGCTGAAGACTTAGTGTTACCAAAAACGCAGGCTCCTAAGCTTGCAAATGCATCATTTGATGTTGTTGAAAATGCGGAAAACGGCCATCTCGTTGGCACCTTGAGTGTTGTGGAATCAGATAGAGATTTAGCGATTGCTGAGTTTTATGTGCAATCGCAAACTCATCAAGGCTTTAGTGTTGATAATAAAGGGCAAATTCTTGTATCAAACAGCGAGTTAGTTGATTTTGAAGTTGGTAAGCACATCGCTGAACTAGTCGTTGTTGCCATCGATACTTTGGGAAATACATCAGAGCCTGCTGTTATTACTATTAACATTACCAATGTTGCAGATGAAGCGAGCGAAGTAACCCCAATTATAAATTCTGGCCAAGTATTCTCTGTTGCAGAAAACACCCCAGTAGCTACCGCATTTGCTCAATTAGCTTTCACAGATCCAGATAACAGTTCAATCACTATGTTTACTGTAGCGGGAAGTGATGCAATCACGATTGATAATACGGGGATGCTAACCGTTGCTCAACTACTTAATTTTGAAGAGCAAAGTACTATTACGTTAGAGATAGTCGCAATTGATGAAGATGGTCATCAGTCAGCTGCTGAAATTGTGACGATTAACGTGTTAAATGTCGCTGATGAAGGAGCAGAAGTTGCGCCAATTATCGAAGCCGGGCAAACTTTTAAAGTGCAAGAAAATGCCGTGGTAGGCACTGTGATTGGTCAAATACGTGCTATTGATCCAGATACAGCAGTAACACCAATTGTAAGCTACACAGTGGCAGGTCATAACGGTATTGCAATTGATGAACTTGGCCAAATCACAGTGGTGGGTGACGTTGATTATGATGCAACACCTGAGATAAAGCTGATGGTTAGTGCAACGGATAGTGCTGGTAATCAATCTGCAGCTGTTGAAGTAACAATCACTGTAGCGCAAGACGCATTAGAAAACACGCCAGTTATTGCTGATAAACAACGCTTTAGTGTTGATGAAAATACAGCGCTTGGCACTGTGATTGGTAAACTTAACTTTAGTGATCCAGATGCTGATGTAAGTCCTGTTACTAAGTTTATTGTGTCAGGCACTGACTTAGTCACTGTTAATGCTGCGGGTGAAATTGTTGTTGCAGGTAGTATTGATTATGAATATGAGCGTAACTTTACATTTAGTGTTATCGCTGTTGATAGTGCGGGTAATAACTCTAAAGCTGTTGCTGTTGAAGTACGAGTAAAGAATATTGTGGGCAAAGATGACGATAATAATGACGGTGACAGCGGTTCACTAGCATGGTTAACATTGCTTATTGCACCATTTGCATTTATGCGCCGCCGTAAATAAAAGTAATTGTTTAGTTAGTCATTTTAATTATCAGTGACTAACGAGCAAAGTTAATCAAACAAAGGGAGCTTAGGCTCCCTTTTTACATTGCTTTACAAACTAATATAGGTAATCAACAGCTAGTTAGATATATTGCTAGTAGTGGAATAATAATAACTCTAGGGAATACTATGAAAACACGTCAATCATTTGCGTTAGCGGCTTTGTCGTTAGCTATTTTAGCGGGCTGTAATAAAGCCCCAGAACAAAATAATATAAAATCCGAGGCTGTACAGAGTGAAGCTGCAGTGGTTAATGTAACTGCACCGATAGCCAATAAGATCCCTTTCGAAATGACTATTCATGGTGATACGCGCACCGATAATTACTATTGGATGCGTGACGATGCACGAAAAGATGCAGCTGTCATAGCACACCTTAATGCAGAAAATACCTATACTGATGCGATGCTAAAGCATACTAAAGCTTTACAAACTACTTTGTTTGAAGAGTTAAAAGGGCGCATTCAAAAAGATGATGACTCCGTGCCAACTAAAAGTGGCGATTATTATTATTCATCGCAAACGCGAGGGGATAATGAATACCCGACTTATGTTCGCAGTAGCGATGATAAGGGCACTGATCAACACGTTATATTAGATGTAAATGAGTTGGCAAAAGGCCATGACTATTTCGCGGCAACAGGTTTATCTGTCAGCCCAAATGGTCACTTATTAGCATATGGTGAAGACACGGTAAGTCGACGTATCTACTCTATTTTAGTGAAAGATTTAAAGACCGGTAAATTACTAGAAGATAAGCTCGAAGGGACCGATGGTGATATCGTCTGGGCGAATGATAATAAAACTTTTTATTACATTAAAAAAGACTTACAGACATTGTTAGGTTATCAGGTTTATCGCCATACCTTAGGTACGCCACAAGCACAAGATGAGTTAGTGTACGAAGAGACTAACACAAGTTATTACACTGGCCTTGGTAAGAGTAAAGACAAACAAGAAATTTATATTTGGCATGGCAGTACTAACGCTTCAGGTGTGTCGGTAATTGATGCTAATGACGTCAAGGCGCAGCCAAAGCGCTTAATTGAACGTGAAGAAAACCTAGAATATGATATTGCTAAACTCGGTGATACTTATTACATAGTCACTAACCTTAACGCAGTAAACTTTCAGCTAATGACGGTGGATAAAGATAAAGCGCACGACAAAGCGAATTGGCAAACACTGATCGCCGCGCGTGATGATATTAAGCTTGAAGGCATCGATTTGTTCACTGATCATTTAGTGTATAAAGAGCGTGAAATGGGGCAATCTCGTTTAACGATACGCAACTTAAAGTCGGGTGATGAACAGCAGCTGAGCTTTAATGACAGCAGTTATATGGTCAGAACATATGGTAATAATGAATTAGATAGCGAAAGCTTACGAGTATATTATGCCAGTATGACGACGCCTGGTTCATCGTATGATATCGATTTGAATAGCACAACGAAAACACTGTTAAAACAGCAACAAGTGATCGGTGATTTTAATGCCGATAATTATGCATCGGAGCGACTATTTATTACTGCGCGAGATGGCGTAAAAGTACCGGTGAGTTTAGTTTATCGCAAAGATAAATTCAAAAAAGATGGCACTAATCCATTGTTACAATATGGCTATGGGTCGTATGGGGTAACCATGGATCCAAGTTTTTCTAGTAGTCGTTTGAGTTTACTTGATCGAGGCTTTGTATTTGCTATCGCGCATATTCGTGGCTCGCAGATGCTCGGTCGTCCTTGGTATGAAGATGGCAAGCTACTCAATAAAAAGAATACTTTTAATGACTTTGTTGATGTAACCAAAGGCTTAGTTACCCAGCAGTATGGTGCGCAAGATAAAATATTCGCGATGGGCGGCAGTGCGGGCGGCTTATTAATGGGCGCCGTGGCAAACCAAGCACCAGAGCTTTATCAGGGGATGGTTGCGGCTGTGCCATTTGTTGATGTAGTGACCACTATGTTAGATGCGAGCTTACCATTAACAACCAACGAGTACGGCGAGTGGGGCAACCCAAATGACAAACTATATTATGATTATATGCTGTCTTACTCACCGTACGATCAAGTGAGTAAACAAGCGTATCCAAATATGTTGGTCACCACAGGTTTGCATGATTCTCAAGTGCAATATTTTGAACCAGCAAAATGGGTTGCAAAATTACGTGAGTTTAAAACCGATGATAATAAATTACTGTTTAAAATTGATATGGAAGCAGGCCATGGCGGTGCATCTGGGCGTTTTAAAAGCCTTCAAGATACAGCTCTAAATTATGCATTTATCTTAGATCTAGCTGGTATTAAAAAGTAATAACTGATTTTAGTGTTTTACAATTAAGGCGTGACTTAGGTTACGCCTTAATTTTTTGTCTAAATTAAGTGTTGTGGTTTTGCACACTTGCTCGAGCTTAGCAGTATCGACGACGCTGATTAAAATCTAGACATTAAGACTGAAAAAGGTCAGCATATAGGTATTAACGAAATAAGGAGATGGTAATGGAAGATAATCAACAGGTTGAATCAGTTATAGCGAGTAAAGATGAGCGTATGTGGGCGATGTTATGTCATTTAAGCGCATTAGCCGGATTTATTATACCTATGGGTAGTATCATCGGTCCGCTGATTGTCTGGTTAATAAAAAAAGACGAAATGCCATTAGTGGCTGAACATGGGCGTAAATCGCTTAACTTTCAAATCACTATGTTCATAGCATATATAGTGTGTTTGATTTTGATGTTTGCAGTTATCGGGGTAATTTTATTACCTATAGTCGCTATTTTCTCGTTTATTATGGTGGTGATTGGCGCAATCAAAACTAATGACGGTAAAGAGTTTAACTACCCATTTAGCTTACAATTGATAAAATAAACTACTCTTCATTTTTATCAAACCCAGCAAATGCTGGGTTTTTTATATGCATTAATAAAGGCTTAGATGGCTTATTTAACTCTGTTCTTTACTGCGTTTATTTCGGCAACATTATTGCCAAGCTCATCAGAAGTGGTACTCACAGCAATGGTGACCAAAGGAGAATATTTACTTTGGTTGTTATGGCTCAGTGCCACAGTTGGTAACGTACTAGGTAGTTGCGTTAATTACTGGTTAGGCACGCAAGTCATACGTTTTAAGGATCGGAAATGGTTTCCCGTGTCACAGGCAAGTATCGATAAGGCTGCAGAGCGCTTTGAAAAGTATGGTGTTTATAGCCTGTTGTTGGCATGGCTACCAATTATTGGTGATCCGCTAACAGTTGTAGGAGGCATTTTTAAAGTGCGCTGGTGGACATTTTTATGGCTGGTTACCCTTGGCAAAGGCGCACGTTACTTGCTTGTACTAGCCTTTGCCGTTGGGCTGGATAAGTTGTTTTAAGCTTTACTCCAATCGAGTGTTAGCGATACTGAATCTGCAAAACGCAAAGCGTGAGGTTTATCAACTCGCACTTTTGCATAATTCACGCTGCTATGGCTATGGCAAACACTGAGTATTTCTGCCACTAGTTTTTCAAGCAATAAAAAGTGACCTTGTTCAACAATGCTAATCACTTCTTTGGTGATCACTTTATAATTAAGTGCTTGTTCAACTTGATCCGTTTCACAGGCTTGCTCAGCAGGATAGTGAATTTCTAAATTGATCACTACATCCTGCTTTTTCTCACGTTCATCGGGATTAAAGCCAATAAAAGTGCGCAGCCGTAAGTTAGTTACATGGATAATTGCATTGGCCATAGGATCAGCCTTTTACAAGTTGTAAAAACTCATTGCGGGTTTTTGGATCGGCTCTGAAGTTACCTAGCATTACCGACGTACGCATACTTGAGTTTTGTTTTTCAACCCCACGCATCATCATACACATATGTTTTGCTTCCACTATTACACCAACGCCTTTAGCACCGGTGACTTCTTCAACCGCTTTAGCGATTTGATGAGTCAGTTGTTCTTGAATTTGAAAGCGGCGTGCAAACATATCAACAATACGCGCAAATTTCGATAAACCCAGCACTTTGCCGTTAGGAATATAAGCAATATGACAGCGCCCTACAAATGGTAATAAATGATGTTCACACATCGAATAAAGCTCTATATCTTGAATTAAAACCATGTCATCTGCATCAGAAGTAAATACCGCATTATTGGTAATTTCTTCTAATGTTTGACGATAGCCTTTGGTCAAATATTCCATCGCTTTGGCGGCGCGTTTTGGCGTGTCTAATAGGCCTTCACGTTGTGGATCTTCACCTACAGCAGTAATAATTTCGTGGTAACTATTTTTTAATTGATCGTGCATAAATTTCTCGATTAATCCGTTATTTTAAATGTCTGCCACCATCTACGGGTAAAGAACGTCCCGTGATGTAATGGCTGCTAAGCAATAAATCGACGCTGTTTATAATTTCGCGACAACCGGGCTCGATGCCCATTAATGATTTTTTAAGGGTTTTTTCTCGGTACTCATCGCTATCGTGATCATTAAAAATAATTAATGAAGGGGCGATAGCGTTCACTTTAATATTCGGGGCAAACTTAGCTGCAAATGATTTTGTCATATTTTCTAAGGCGGCTTTACTTGCGGCATATGCGATATGCTTTGGACTTCCTTTTTCAACAACATAATCAGTTAAATGAATGATATCAGCAGGGTGTTGCTGCTGTTGCTGGAAATTTAACAGTAACTCGCTAAGCGCTAAGTTAATTAAGTAAGGTGCTTTAGCATGGAGCCGCATCATGTTATCAAATAGCGTACTGCTATCTGGATTATTCGCTTCGCAATCCCAACTCGAGGCATTGTGGATCACCGCCTTTAAGCTATTTGTGTGCAGCTTTAATTGACTGACAAACTCATTAATGCCGTTGTCAGTGCTAAAGTCTGCGTAAACACATACAGCACCATGGTCAGATAATTCATCAATAGCGGGATGGCGAGTTCGGTAAGTAACGATAATAGCTTGCCCTTGGGCTATAAAATGTTTTGCCAGTGCTAAACCAATACGTTGGCCGGCACCTGTTATTAAAATGGGCGATGTCATAACTAAATACAAATCCTTAGGTTTTTTTAATGCGATGAGCTGGATTACCATGTGTTTACTAACAACTATAAACTAAATTACAGAACTATTTCATCTTTACTGCAAAGATATTGCACTCATATAACAATCTGTTTGTACGCCGTAACGAACAGTTGCGATCATTTGCTCTGCGATGATTGTCAGGCATAATAATAAAACTTCAATTTATGATCTGTAACTATGCAATCACCACCTAAACCGATCCATAAACTGCGTATGATCCCCTGGTTATTTGTTGCTGGCGTGTATTGTTCATTAATTGCTTGGCAAGGCGCAAATGCTGCGCTACAAAGTGTTATCGCAGAGTTTAGCATTGTTGTGACTATGGCTTTTGGGTCTTTTGTTGCTGGTGGCACTGCACTTGGTGGTGGCGCAGTAGCATTTCCTGTGATGACTAAGTTACTGGCAATAGATCCTGTAACGGCAAAAGTATTCTCGTTAGCTATTCAAAGTTTTGGTATGAGTGCGGCCGCATTAACCATTATTTTTACTGGTATTCCATATTATCGCCAAGTGGTATTAATCGCAGCTCCTGCTGCATTAGTTGGCGTATTACTAAGCCTTACTTTTATTGCCGATCAATTACCAAGACTGGTGGTTAAAGGAGTATTTAGCGTACTTTTAATATGCTTCGCATTAACTCTTTTATGGCGTATTTACAGCAGGGTGCAACATGTATGTAGTCAAACCGATATACACGTTAGTACATTTAAAGTTGCATTAGTTGCTGTTATTGGAGGAGTTGCATCTGGCTTAGTTGGTTCGGGAGCTGACATTGCTATTTTTGCGTTATTGATTATCGCCTGCAACGCTAATATTCAAAAAGCGACTGCAACCTCGGTGATTATCATGGCAATAACGTCTGTGGTGGCAAGCATTGCGAACGTATGGTTCTTCAATAGCTTAAGCAGCGAAATACAGTCGTATTTATTAGCGGCTATTCCAGTGGTTGTGGTCGGAGCACCGTTAGGGGCTTATGTTTGTGCTAAAGTGAAAAGCGGGCAATTAATCACATTTTTCTTATTGTTAATTGCCCTAGAAGTGTCATTTACGGTTTATGAGCTTATGACAGCCTAAAGATCGTCGTAAATGGTTGGAATAGCTTGGCGTTTATGTTGAGTGCGTAGATAAATTGCGATGAGTTTTTCACTTACCTCGTCACTGACTTCTTTGCCTTCTAAAAAGTCATCAATTTGTTCATAGCTTAAACCAAGGGCTTCTTCATCAGTAAGGCCTGGGCGATCACACTCTAGGTCGGCGGTTGGGGCTTTATTAACGAGTAAATCGGGTGCACCTAACTGCTTGGCTAATGCGCGTACTTGGCGTTTTGATAAGCCAAATAATGGCGCTAAGTCGCATGCGCCATCACCAAATTTAGTATAAAAGCCAGTAATGTTCTCGGCGCTATGATCAGTACCAACAACGAGGCCTTGGCACAGTCCGGCAATTTCATATTGCGCGACCATGCGTTGGCGGGCTTTCACATTACCTTTGATAAAATCAATTTGTGCTTGTTCAGGCAGTGCATCACCGCAACCTACCACTGCAGCTAATGCTTGCTCATGCATGCCGTCTGCTGCGGGTTTAATATTCACTGTTAGGCGTTTATTTGGTTGAATAAAATCAACAGCCAATTGCGCTTCAGCTTCATCAGCTTGCACACCATACGGTAAGCGAACCGCAATAAATTGATACTTGTCGGTTTGTTGCTGCGCATTTAATTCGTTAACGGCGAGTTGGCATAAGCGACCACAGGTAGAGGAATCTACACCGCCACTAATCCCCAGCACTAAAGAGCGTGAATGTGCTGCCACTAAACGGTTTTTTATAAAGTTTACGCGGCGTGTGATCTCGTTGTTGACGTCTATATTTGGCTGGACTTTCATTTCTGCCACTATTTCAGCGCGCATGCTGAGCTCTCCTAATAATATTACTGGTTGTCATGGTTATACCAATTAGCTTAAAAGCATGATCTCTATTTAATGCAATTGGAATTATTATCTAATTCAAAGGGTTTAATTTAAAGCCCTAAATGTAGCTTAATTTTTTGTAATTCAGCTTTTAGCTCATCAATTTCAGCAAGTAACTCATTCAACTCGTCAGCTTTGAGTGCTGGCAATTCAGGTGGTTCTACTGCAACAGCACTTTGTGGATCAGCAAATAAATGGCTGTAACGGCTTTCACGTTTGCCGGGTTCTCGTGGGTGTTTAGTCACATGTTCGGCAGTCATCAAGGCATTTAATGCCGACTCAACTTCAGCAACATTATTAAACTCAGCGAGCCGATTACTGCGGGTTCTTAATTCACCAGGGGTTTGTGGGCCACGTAGCAGCATTAAACAAATAATAGCGCGCTGTTGCTCCGTTAACTGTAAATTACCAAATTCAGTATTGCAAAAGCGATGTGCGAACTTAGTTACGCGTCCAGATAACCCTTCGTCTAATGTAACTAACCGCTGGGAAACTAACGAGTCTAGCGCCTCTTGTACTTCAGTTTCGCTGAGCGTGAGCACTGGCTCTCGGTTCGATTTTTGATTGCACGCATTGGTCAATGCATTTAGTGACAGCGGGTAATGCTCTGGTGTGGTGCTTTGTTTTTCAAGTAGGCAGCCGATCACACGTTGTTCAATAGCAGTGAGTTGCATAATAAATCCTTCTTTTTGTTATGCCTTAGCTTACACCTTTATTGTTTACCAAGCCATTGTTGCAGTTTCGGATTAAGCGCATCAAAATCGAGTGGTTTGGTTAGGTAATCAGTCATTCCTGCACTGAGGCATTTATCTCTATCGCCTTGCATAGCATTTGCGGTTAACGCAATAATAGTTACGTTTTTGTAGTATTCACCCGCATCCCCATTACGGATAGCCTTAGTTGCTTGGTAACCATCCATTTCTGGCATCTGGCAGTCCATTAACAATAGCTTGTATGGTTCTGTGGTTTTGCTTTTTAGTTTTTCAATAGCTTCCAGACCATTTTCAGCGATATCAAAATTAATGCCTGCTTGTTTTAGTAATGCACAGGCAACGACTTGATTTACTTTATTGTCTTCTACCAGCAGGATTTTGTCTTGATTTACAAAGTGTGTATTGTTGATTGCAATACTTGCTGGTAGTGCATTGTTATTTTGTTGTTGCTCGATAAATTTTTCATTCGCCAAAGAATCAAACAAGTCCGAAGGCGTTAGTGGTTTAAAAATCATGCAATCGGCTTCGATTGGCAAGTTTGCATGTGCTTCTTGTGAGAAACTCATTGGCGCCATAAGGATCAGTTTTACGTGATGCTCGCTTAGGTAAATTTTCAATGCATTAATTGCAGCAGCGTCGGCTTGCTGAAAAAAGCTATAATCAAGCAGCACAGCATCAATCAATTCATCGCTCGAATTGAGATAATAACTCAAGGCTAGGTAGTTTTTGAGGATATGCGCACGCGCTCCCCACACGTTTAGCTGTTTTTGCGCAATTGAGCTATTTAACGGGCAAGTATCGACAATTAAAATATGTTTGTTTTTAATTAAATGACTCGGTAAGTCTTGTTCTTTACCCAGTAGCGGCTGTACTTTAATGGAAAAAGTAAAGGTACTGCCTTGGCCATAAACACTCGTGACATTGATTTCTCCATCCATCAAATTACAAAGCTGCTTAACAATCGCCAGGCCCAAGCCTGTGCCGCCATATTGGCGAGTAGTTGAGGTATCGGCCTGAGTGAAAGAATCAAATAATGAAGCTTGTTTGTCGGCTTTAATACCAATACCGGTATCAATAATTGAGCAATCTAAAAAAGTCCCGTTAGTGGTATTTTTTAAGTTTGCGCTCACGATAATTTCACCATTATGAGTAAATTTAACGGCATTACCGAGTAAATTATTAATAATTTGGCGAAGCCTATTTGGGTCACTAACAATCTTATTTACATTAATTTTAGTGGCATCTAAAATCAGTTTAGTATTATGTTGCTCTACTTTAAGGGCAAATGACTCGACCACTTCACCTAGTAATTTCGGTAAATTAAAGGCAATCTCTTCGATATCTAATTTACCAGCTTCAATTTTTGAGAAATCCAGAATATCGTTAATTATATTAAGCAGCGATTGTGCTGATGATTGTGCTAATTCAATATGGTGCGTTTGCTGAGGATCTAACTTAGTTTGTTGCACAATATTAAGCATCCCGAGCACACCGTTCATCGGGGTGCGAATTTCGTGGCTCATGCTCGCTAAAAACTCACCTTTAGCGGTTACAGCTTGTTCCGCTGCTTCTTTTGCTGTGACTAATTGTTGCTCGGTTTCTATACGTTGCTCGCTAGAATATAAACTGCCAATTAAAGCGGCAACGGCAATTAAAAAGCTTTCTTCGTTACGCGACCATGCCCGCGGATACTGACAATGCTCAGCACAAACAATACCAATCGCCCCGCTTCCAGTAGGAATAGATACACAAAGCATTGATTTTATATCGAAAGGAGCTAAATAGTGCGCTGTAAGCGGGGCTGTAAATTTATTGCTCAGTGCATTTGAGGCGCGGATCACAGCTTGATTATCAATCGCTGTAAAAAAATCATTTAACTCAGTTTGCTGCCATGCTGGTAACGCAGTGTTCTTTGGGGTGTGTTTACCATGATGGGCAAATGATTGCAGTTGATCTCTTGCATCATTGAACAGCCATATACTGGCACGTTCAACATTAAATGCATCGCAAATTGATTGTGTAATAATATCTTTTGCTTGTTTTAAATTACCAGTTAGCACTGCGTTATTAACGGTAAGTGAGGCGAGTACCTCATTGTGCAAAGCAGTTTTACTGCTTTCTAATTCAATGCATTTACGGACGTTTATATCTTGTAAAGAGCCAAAAATCTTAATACAACGGCCATTACGGATTTCGGCCTCACCATGCACTAACACCCATAAAGCATTACCTTTAGAATCGATAACTTCGAGCTCAACTTCGTAACTTTCACCATATTTAATCGCTCGCTCAACGAGCTTTTTTATCGTGTCACGGCTTTCGCCTTCTTTAAAGTAAGTAAAGTTCGTTGGCCAATTCGGTTGTTCGTCTAGCGGATATTTGAAAATGTTTTTGGTCATATCTGACCAATATACTTGTTGTGTTTCAAGGTTAAATGACCAAGCGCCAATTTTTGCAAGACTACTCATTGTCACTAGCATTTTTTCATTTCTTAGCTGGCGATTGAGCATTTTTAAGAATAATAAAAAGGCTAAAATTAATAGCCCGCAAATAGTAAATATTGCTAATCTCAGCGGCCAAATCGCAGAATTTGGAGGTGCCCAACCAACTTTAGGAGTAACAAAAATTTCCCACTCGCCACCTTGAAAGGTTAAAGTAAATTCCAGAGGGTTACGCTCTAAAATATCCGCTTTACCACGGAAAAACTCTCCTTTTAGACCCAAGCCATTGCGTCCTTGGATGGCGACATCATAGTCTTCTTCTAGTTCGAAAATACCCGCTCTTTCATATATTTTGTCTATGTCGAGTACCACCGAGAGCAGTCCCCAAAAATGGTTGTCAGGGGGAAGGTAAACAGGGACTCGGGCAATTAATGCCTCACCACCTTGCACTAATGTAAGTGGGCCTGCCATAACTATTTCATTGTTATCACGCGCACGAATTGCATCTGCACGTTGTGCTTTGTTCTCTAAAAAGTTTAGCCCTATGGCTTTTTCATTGCCTGCCAATGGGTAAGTCATGCGGATCACCATATTAGGTGCACCACCGATATTGCGTAATTCAGATGAGGTGTCGAATAATGGTGCGGCAATTTGGGCAAAACGTTGTTGATCTAAATTAGGCTCTGCAGCAACTGCAACAGCTAAACCACGCACTAATTGAATATTCGATACTAATGTTGATTCAAGTTGAGTTCGGTAGCTACTTACTTCAGATAAAATTAATAGTCGATGAGATTCTTGGGCACGTTTATAACTGATCTGATCAAGCACTAAACTGATTAATAAAATAAAAACGAGCGAGCACCAAAATATCAGTTTAAATTTGTAGACTTGTTTGTGATCATCTGTTTTTAACAATGGCATTAGCGACTTGTGCTTTTATATTTGGCTGTTCAACTATAGTCAATTTATCACGGAAATAAAAATAGTCCGATCAATTGAGCTATTTGTTTTTTTATTTAAATTACCGCACTTTTTTCATAAAACTATGGTTATGATAGAGCTAATCAAGAGTAAAAGGACTGGTTCATGTTTAAAATTATCAAGTGGTTGGTGTTAGCAATCGTAATTTTAGGATTAGCTGCAACAGCAGTTATTTATGGTGTACTGTCAGTTAGCTTACCGGCGCTTGATGGTAATGGGCGTAGTAACCACGTCAGCCAAGCGGTAAAAATCTCCCGAGACCAACTGGGTCAAGCAGTTATTTCAGCTGAGAACCGCCTTGATGCTGCGTATGGTTTAGGTTTCGCACATGGTCAAGACCGATTTTTTCAAATGGATTTGTTGCGCCGTAATGCTGCAGGTGAATTGAGTGAACTGTTTGGCAAAGCAGCATTAGGTTTGGATAAAAAATGCGCTTCCACCAGTTACGAAAACGCAGCGCTGCGATTGTTGAGCAATTGCCTCAAGCAGATCAAGCATTATTAACAAGTTATGCCGCTGGCGTTAACGAAGGCTTAGCACAGGTAGGTTTTAGCAGTTTTGAATATTTACTAACAGGCGCTGAGCAAAAGCCTTGGCGCAGTGAAGACAGTTTGTTAGTGATTTACAGTATGTACTTAGATTTACAAACGGCGACCTTCGAACGTGACCAAGCGTTAATTCAAATTGCCGATATTTATGGCCCAGAAATGGTCAGTTTTTTAACTCAACCCAGTCAATATCAAGCGGCTTTAGATGGCAGCACACTCGCACCTTATAATTTAACTATTCCTGAATTTCCTAAGCAAACCTTACAAGCTTTACTCAGGATTGATGCAAATCAAGAACGTGGTAGTAATAACTGGGCGGTGACTGGGCAGTTAACTACCACAGGTGCTGGGATGCTGTCGGATGATATGCACTTGTCGATGGCGGTGCCGGTTATTTGGTATCGTGCGCAACTTAACTATGCAATGTCAGGAAAAGTGAGCCAAGTGACAGGGGTTTCCTTGCCTGGCGCACCAGCAATTGTGGTGGGAACTAATAACAATATTGCCTGGGGATTTACTAATGGTTACCTCGATACTGCCGATTGGGTAGCATTAACTGATAACAGTAAAACATGGCAAGAAGTTGAGCAAATAGCACTACCCGATGGGTCAATTGAAGAATATAAGCTGACATTGAGTGAGTATGGTCCAGTGCGAGAAATAAATGGCAAGCCTTATGCGCTTAGCTGGGTTGGCCATCAACCTTATGCAGTCGATATGGATTTATTGAAATTAGAACAAGCAACAACTGTCGATGACGCGCTGCTGATTGCCAGTGAAGTGGGTATTCCAGTACAAAACTTAATGGTGGTAGATAGCCAAGGCAATGCGGGTTGGAAAAATATGGGAGCCATTCCAGGGCGTATTAAGCCCAGTGAACTAGCTGTTCAGGAAAATGACTACTCAACACTTTGGCAGCATAATGAACAGCAAAGGCCGGAAGTTAAAAATCCTGTTGATGGCCGTTTATGGACTGGGAACTCTCGCGTTGTATCGGCTTTGGATGACCAGCGTTTTGGTAATGGTGGTTATGCCTTGGGAGCACGATCTAGTCAAATTCGTGATAGATTGTATGAAAAGCAACATTTTAATGAAGCTAATTTTAACCAGTTGCAGCATGATAATCAGGCGCGCTTTTTACAACCGTGGCATAGCTTATTGCTGCAACAGCTTAATAGAAATAGTTCGGCTAATCAGCAGTACATAAAAGAGTTAGAGAACTGGCAAGGTTGCGCCTGTGCAACGTCAATAGGCTACACGCTGGTTAGGCGTTATCGTGATGAAGTTATCAATAGTGTATTTACGGCTATGCAAGCAAATTTACAGGCTCAGGGCGGTTCATTAAAGTATGTTAAACGTGATTTAGAGCCGGCAATATGGCAGCTTATTGAACAGCAACCAGATAGCTGGTTAAATCCACAATTTGCTGATTGGGATGCACAATTAACTGATTCATTTAGTCAAGTTGTCAGTAATTTAAGTAAAGAGTTTGGCAGTAACTTAAAAGGTTGGCAGTGGGGGACAGTTAATGAATTGGTTATTGAGCATCCATTCGCACAGCAAATACCACAACTAAGTAAATTATTAAATATGCCGACAGCGCCAGGATTTGGCGACAGTTATATGCCAGCAGTGCAGGGGCGTAGTTTTGGTGCGTCACAGCGATTTATTGCTCAACCTGGGCATTTAGAAAATGCCATAATGGCCATTCCCGGTGGCCAGTCAGGTCATCCACTATCGCCATTTTATCGCGCAGGATTTGATGACTACGTAGCTGCAAAACCAACGCCGCTATTACCGCAAACACTAATGCATGAGATCACAATATTACCTGCAAATGAGCTTTAAATGAGTAAAGCCACCTTGTTTTGAGGTAGTGGCCGCTTGATTTCGGCCATTACTTTTACTCTTATAAAGTGCAATTAACCTAAGCTTTAGGTCGAAAACCGCTAAACCAGCGTTAATGTTAGCTGAGCAAAGAGGTGTAAAACTAAAAATTTATACCTACTTATACTTACTTCAACACTGTTGTTGGTGCTATCTTAAAAATAAACCAGCGCTAGGTATGCTGCACTAAGCAAGCGTTCAGAGCTGATCACGTATTATGCGCGTATTGAACTATCAAATTTAATGTCCTACGCCTAAAGGAGTTGTGTATGTCGGCAGAAAAAACCCATCTTGAGATTTGTAATTTAACTAAAGAGCAGTATCCACAAGTAAAAACTTTGATGGATCAGGCTTATCCAGATTTAGGTGGTGCATGGCCAAGCCATACTATATTTAGACTGATTGACCAGTTCCCTGAAGGGCAGTTGGGCATGGTGGATGATGGCGTGCTGGTAGGGATTGCGTTGAGTGTGCAAGTTGATTACACGCGCTTTTCTAATCCGCACACCTATGAAGATATTGTTGACGGCCATGACCGGGTATTTAGTGACCCCGATGGTGATGCGCTGTATGGCTTAGATGTGGTTATTTCGCCTACTCATCGTGGTATGCGTTTAGGGCGCAGGCTTTATGATGCGCGTAAAGAATTATGTCGTCAGTATAATCTGCGGGCTATTTTGGCGGGCGGACGTATTCCGCGTTATTACAATCATAGCAGTGACATGAGTCCAACAGAATATATTGCCAAAGTCGATCATAAAGAGCTGTATGATCCAATTTTAAGTTTTCAATTGTCGAATGATTTCCAGGTTAAACGCTTACTTAAAAAGTATTTACCGGAAGATCAAAATTCGGTGGGTTATGCCACGCTACTTGAGTGGAATAACATTATGTTTGAACCGACCGACACGGTACTTGAATCAACGAAGTCGATAGTGCGAGTAGGCGCAGTGCAATGGCAAATGCGCAGTGTTGAGTCGGTTGAAGAAATGCTCACGCAGGTCGAATATTTTGTAGACACAGTGTCTGATTACAAAAGTGATTTTATTCTTTTTCCGGAGTTTTTTAATGCGCCACTAATGGGGCTTACAGAGCAAAGAAATCAGACTGAGGCTATTCGTTATTTAGCCGAATACACGGAGACTTTTCGTGATGCGATGTCGCGTATGGCGATTGAGTATAATGCGAATATTATCACCGGCTCAATGCCGCTTGCTGAAGGCGATAAAATCTATAATGTCAGTTATTTATGCCATCGCAGTGGTAAAATTGACGAACAACGTAAAATTCATATCACGCCTCATGAACAAAATGACTGGGTGATTCAAGGTGGTGACAAAATTGCGGTATTTGATACTGATGCTGGACGCGTGGGTATTCAAATTTGTTACGATGTTGAATTTCCTGAATTGTCACGTATTTTAGCAAAACAAGGTCTCGATATTCTGTTTGTGCCATTTTGGACCGACACCAAAAATAGTTATTTACGAGTACGCCACTGCGCGCAGGCGCGGGCCATTGAAAACGAATGCTACGTGGTTATTGCCGGATCGGTAGGTAACTTACCAGAAGTTGAAAGTCTTGATGTGCAGTATTCACAATCAGCGGTATTAACACCGTCTGATTTTTCGTTCCCTCATGATGCTACGCTTAATGAAGCAACCCCCAATACTGAAATGCTGTTATTTAGTGATTTAGATATGGATAAATTAAAAGTTCTGCACAGTGAAGGCACGGTGCGTAACTTAAAAGATCGTCGTGAAGATCTGTACGATGTAATATTGAAAAAGAGAGAAAATTAATGGCGTGGATTTATTTAATTATTGCAGGCTTGCTGGAAATTGGCTGGCCTGTAGGATTAAAAATGTCGCAAGAGGGTGAAAATCGCTGGTTAGGTATTGGCATTGCAGTGGCGTTTATGGTCGCCAGTGGTTTTATGTTATGGCTGGCACAGCGTGATATTTCGATGGGGACTTCCTACGCTGTGTGGACAGGTATTGGCGCGGCAGGAACATTTTTAGTAGGGATACTATTTTATAATGATGCAGCAACATTCGGCCGTATTGCCGGTGTATTAATGATTATTAGCGGCGTTATCACATTGAAAATCAGCCATTAATTCAGTGAATTAAAAAATCGAAAGGCGGCCACGTTGCAGTGAGCCGCCTTTGTTGTTTATATCGAAGGTAACATGACTAATACTGCGGCTATAGCAATTAACACCAGCCCTGCGGTATCTTGACGTTTTAAAGGCTGCTTGAGCCATAAAACTGAGATCAAGATTGTAAAAAATACTTCTACTTGCCCTAAGGTTTTGACATAGGCAACATGCTGTAAACTCATCGCACTAAACCAACCAATCGAGCCTATGCAGCTAAAAAAACTCACCGCACTGGTGGTTTTTTTATGGTTCCACATAGCGCGAAATGTTGAGCGTTCCCTTACTGTAATATAACCACATAGCATGATAGTTTGCAGGCTGATAATAAGCAGTAAAACCCATGCTGCGGAATAAGGAAACGACAGACCTGAGTTTAGGCTTGCTTCGCGTATCCATGATGAGGAAAGTGCAAATGCTGTCCCACAGGCCAAGCCTAGTAAGGCTGTTTTTAAGCTAAAGTGCTTAATGTTAGCAATTCCACTTAATAGTAATACTGCAATTGAGCCAATAAACACGCCAAGCCAGCCTAATAAAGATAGCGTCGCGCCAAAAAATAATACTCCTAGTATAGCCGCAACGAGAGCTTCACTTTTTGCAAGACCAGCACCAACAGCAAAGTTATTCATTTTAAATAACGTCACCATTAATCCTGTTGCAATAATTTGCACTATGCTCGCGCCGACAATGTAGCTAATAAAAGCTAGGTTGAAGGTGGGCAAGGGAGCATCTTGATAGAGATATAATGAAATGAGGTATGCCAAAGCAAGTGGGCTTGCAAGTATAAAGCGCGCTAAGGTGACGCCTGCAACACTCACATGCGCACTTAGTTTACTTTGTAAAGCGTTGCGCCACGACTGCATAAAAGCGGCTAAAATAGTTAAAAAGATCCAAGTCATAATGAAAAAACAGCAATTCACAGAGGCGGATAAGTTACCAGTGCCAGGGCTCTAAAGCGAACTAAGATTCCATAAAATGAAAATATCTTTGCTGCGACAATATGCCACAGCTGCAAATCCAACTTTTTGGGCTATAGTTATCGCGATGTTATTGTTAGTCGCAATGCCTTGTATTTATTTCATATAAGTCATTGCGGCTTTTTTATTACTCAAGTCAATTACGCGATCAGTTTAGCTGTGCTAAGTTAATGAAAACTATGATTAGGAGTAACGATGACGATATTACTTATTTGCGCACTACTTGCTGTACTGATGCCTTACTTTGCCAAGGCCCCCGTGGCATTTGCAATGAACAAGCTCGATGGCTACGATAATAAGCAGCCAAGAGAGCAACAGTCTAAGCTCACCGGATTTGGCGCAAGGGCGCTGGCAGCACATCAAAATTGTTTTGAATCATTGGCCGTGTTTGCTGTAGCGTTAGCCACCGTGCTGGGCACCAATAATGTTCACCAAGTTACTGAGCTATTAGCCATTACTCATATTATTGCCCGCGTTCTATATTGTGCTTTTTACTATCTAAATTTAGACGTACTGCGTTCTTTATCATGGCTGGTTGGTTTAGCTGCTGCAGTCGCTATGATTGTTGTGTGCTTGTAATACCAATCGTGTTAAGTTACTGACCATTTATTTAGCTCGCTAGAATGGTTAAATATTTAAGTCGATTGGTATAAGCTTTGTTTTTTAAAACGCTAAAGCAAGCGGCTTCAATAAGGCGCTTGCTTTAGGGTCTTTGGTTGTTAAAATTTACTTAGCCGCAACAGTCACCTTTTCAATCAGTTGTTCTGATTTGTAATTACTGTCAATTGCAAAGTCTAACTGTACCAATACATCTTTAAAGCCTGAATTTGAAGGCTTATATTGCCATTGCATTAGCGCTTTTTTTGCCTCTTTATCGAATACTCTTTCAGGTTTGGCATTCACAACCGACACATTTTGTGTCTTTCCGGCTGGGCTAATATCGTATTTTAATACTACTGAACCGCTGATACCTTGTTCAGCTGCCTGTATCGGGTAAATAGGCTCAATACGCATGATGGGTGAAATAGCTTGCACCTTACTTATTGCTTCAGGTTGTTTTGCGATAGCAAAGCTGCTGATCATACCCGCTGCAAAAATAAGTAAAGCGCCTTTGGCAATCATTGAGCTATTGCCGGTGTGTTTGATTTGATTGAGTCGTTGTAACATCGTGTTTTTATCTCCATAGTGTGAGTAAGCTATTAACCCTGCACGGCTATTTGCTGCACAGTTGATCAGAGCTTTACTGTATAAAATGCGTTGTTGAGTAGTTTTATTGGTCAGTACTTTTTCGTCGCACGACAGCTCTTGCAAGCGT
The DNA here is from genome assembly GCF_014163675.1 of Pseudoalteromonas sp. SR44-5. Taxonomy (NCBI): domain Bacteria; kingdom Pseudomonadati; phylum Pseudomonadota; class Gammaproteobacteria; order Alteromonadales; family Pseudoalteromonadaceae; genus Pseudoalteromonas; species Pseudoalteromonas sp. SR44-5. The sequence continues at coordinate 45,214 of NZ_JACJDT010000005.1, read as the reverse complement.
CTAAAGCTCATGTAGCCAAGCCAAGCCAGTGGATTAAACCAAATCAGCAATGTGGCCATTAATGCCAGCGCATTAAATAAATTATCGGCGCGTTTTATATGTACTTTTTCATGTTCAATGATCAGCGTTAACGCAGTGCTATCAATGTGTTGTGTATAGGCGGTTGGTAGGACTAGCTGATTACTGAATAGCCCTATAACCATTGGTGTACTAACGGCGCTACTTTGTAATAGTTGCATGTCGGGATGTGCGTCAATCAGCACTTTATCATCAAGATTGGTTAATCGTAATTGGTTGATAAACCGCAGGTGTACCACGATGGCAGTTAACGCCAGTATGCTAAATATAGCGCTATAAACTAGTACCCAACTAATACTAATCGTTGTTGAAAAACCTTGCTTGGGGCTGATCAGCATAGTGCTAATGACGTTGTTTGGCAGCGGCTTAAAATGCTCTGGCATATTTGCTAGCAGTAATGTGATTGGTAACATTAGCCATAACTTATAGACAAAGTTAGCATTGAGCCATTTTAGTGAATAGCGTTCTAAAACCAGCAAACTGAGTATCAGTAAGCTGATTAATAGTTGCTGCTCAAGAAGCCAGTTAAAGGTGTTTTCTAACATATTAAGCCCTTACTTTTGCTGTTTTTCCCAGTCATCAATCACCTTTTTAAGTTCGTTGATGTCTTGTTGAGAAAGTTGCTCAGATTTAGCAAAACCGCTGACTAACGGCGCGATACGGCCACTAAAAAAACGCTCAATAAAATTTTGACTTTCTTTTAGCGTGTATTCAGCGCGTTCCATGCAAGGAGTGTAAATATACTGGCGGCCATCTTTTTCAAAGCTGAGTGCGCCTTTTTTTACTAATCGACCGAGTAAGGTTTTAATGGTTTTTTCGTGCCATTGTTTATCATCGCTTAAACGCTCGATAATTTGGCTTGCTGTAGCAGGGTAGTTCAGCCAAAGTGCATCGAGCACTTCAAATTCTGCTTTTGATAATTCAATCATATATATATTGCCTACAGGTGTAATCTTTAACTTAAGATTACACCTGTAATCAAACTTTGCAACTATTTTATATAAAAATAATTAGTTTTTTAAAATGTCAGATTTATTTATTTTACGATAGGTATTTTCTGGCAGGCTTAGGGTGGCCAAATTAAGCTCGGCAATTTGTTCTCGGTAAAGGTCAATCACTTTATAGCCACAGTAATGGGCCATTTTTCGGATTTGGCGATTCAGCCCTTGCTTTAAAATAATACTAAATTGGCAGTCGGCTACTTTCTCCACGGTGCATGGCAGTGTGATATGTTTATCAACAGGCACACCATTTGCCATTTTTTGGCTAAAGCCATCATTAAGCGGTTTATCAACAGTGACTAAATAACGTTTTGGCTGGTGGAAGTCAGGATGGATCAGCTGATTACAAAACTCACCATCATTAGTCAGTATTAACAGACCACGAGAATCTTTATCTAGCCTGCCAATGGGGTATACGCGGGTGTCTGTTGGTAGATGGTGAATTAAGCTGCTAGGGTCATGTTGATTGAGTTTACAATCAATTCCTACCGGTTTGTGATAGGCATAATAAACGCGCGTTGCTTTACCTTGTACACGCGTGTTATTGACGCGTATATCGTCGATATCATCAACGTGATCAATATGATTGGCTGGGCGGTTATTTACGCTCACCACACCTTCATCAATCAGCCGCGAGGCTTGTTTACGAGAACAAACGCCAGCATGGGCAAGGTATTTAGCTAGACGAGTTTTCTCGCTCATAAATTAAGTCGCTTCGGTTTAAATTGATCAAAGTATATCAAAGCAACGTACAGATAACTTAATCCACTGTAAAAAGGGTTTCACCATGGCGATAAAATTATCAGAACTTAAAAACCATCAGCCTTTGCAAAAAGTTATTGTTCACTCATTGGAAATGGCTTTATACCAAGTGTCGGTGATGATCAACAATGTTGAGTATTATGTAACGGATGAGCAAGGGGAGTTTATTCGTGGCTTAAGTCCATTGCATATTCAAAAACGACTCGACCACCTTAGTTATGCGCAAATGGTATTGCGTCATACCAGTGCATACGATGAAATGTGTGGCCAGAGTGAAAAAGTGGGCAGTAATATGCTTGAGGTGCCTTACGGTAAAAATCATTTATATTAACTTGCTAGTCATTTAAACTGACCTTTTAACTTGGTAAAAAGCGACCATGTATCAGTTTGAAAATGATGATTCACAGGTATTAGAACAGTTATTGCGTGAGCAAATAGTTGCTTATAATCAAGCTTACTTTGATGCACAAAGACTGCCATTGGGGTGTAAATTTGTTGATGAAAATCAGCAAGTGGTGGCGGCTGTAGCTGCTCAATTATTTGGTAACTGGTTACAAATAAATTGGCTTTGGTGTGATGAAAAAGCACGCGGTCAAGGCCTAGCTAGTAAGTTACTTAGCGCGATCGAATTAAAGGGTAAGCAGTTAGGTGCGCTGCAAGTTCAGCTTGATACTTTAGATTTTCAAGCTAAACCATTTTATGAACATCGTGGTTATGAAGTTAAATATCAACTCGATAATTATCCTCGCTCTGGCACCCGCTACTTTATGGAAAAATCACTTAGTTAGCTGTTAATGGTTCGCCATCAAAAGTAATGCCCAAGAAGGGGGTTACTTCTGGTGCTAACATAAATGTGCGAATGTTCATGTGATCGTGCTCATTAGGATTGCCAAGTACATCATCACGATAAAACGCGCCAAAGCAATCTAGAGTATTTTGTTTACTTAGTTGGTTTAGTTTAGCAAAAGCAAAAATTTTACATGAGCCATTATTTTCACCAACGGCACTTTTTAAGCCGTGGTTATTGAATGCGCAGGCTGTAAAAGTATAGTTTGCTTCAATCACTGCCATCGTATCGGCAAATGCAATAGTGTGTGGCTCATTAGCCAGACGGCTTAAAAAATCGTTGAGTGTCATAGTCATCCTTATTTAGCTAACTCTAGCTGATTAGTTTGTTGATTAATATTAAATTTAAACAACTGTAAAAAATTCATGCCGAGTAATCCATACCCACTATGGTTATCAATTACTAACACTTCAAAGTTTTCAATATATTGCTGGCCAATTAAAATTGAATCAAGTTGGTAACGTTTTGCGATTACTTGGCCGTTGGCGGTATTGATGCTTAAGCTATCAATATAGTCGGGTATTGGCCGTAATGCTTGAAATACGTTATTTGGTAATACGGTAAAGCTTGCCCCGGTATCTATCATTAGTTGGGTGTTGAGCGCATCGTTGATTTGCATATCTAATAAATAGTGTGCGCCGTATGGACGTAATGGCACCAGATCAATACCGCTTTGCGCTTGTGCTATGCGTGTTTGTAATTCAGCAACTTTCGCTTGTAATGGATGCTCCAAAGGAAAGCGATCTAATGTTGCTTGCGCGCTTAGCAGGTCACCGAGATGGTAATACGCATTAGCGAGTGCGAATAAGTAATTAGGATTTTCGTTATCATAATCAAGCCACACTAAGGTTTGATTAATGGTTTTTTGCCACGCGTGCTGCTCTGTAAGCGTTTTTATTTGTGCCATGGTCAATTGTATTAAACGCATATTAATGGCTGCTTGCTGGCTTTCATTGGCAAGTGATTGCAATGATAATAACGCAACAATAGCTTGGTGTAGCTGCTGGTTTTTCACTAAACGTTCGGCATCAAGCTGTAACATATTTATATCGTATGGATAGCTATTTAAAAATAATTGCAAAAAAGTCTCAGCAACTGTGAGCTCATTATTTTTTAACCAGTTATCGAGTTTATCTAACCATAAAAAGTAAAGTTGTTCAGCTTGTAATGGCTGGCTTGTAGTTAATGCTTGGTAGCTGGCTAAGGCAGCCGTAAACTGTCGCTGATTAAATTGCTGTAGAGCTTGCTGATAGAGTGATTGCTGATTGTTTTCAACGATAACTGATGGCGACAATTTAACGGCTGCTTGTGGGGCTGTTGCTTGCTGTTGTGGCCACAATAAATAGCCATTAAGTGCCACTGATAGCAGTAGCAGCAGCGTGATAAATTTAGTAACAGCAGTCCCTTTCATTGCTCGCTCCTAGAATATTATGGCTGGCTTAAAAAGTGTTTAAGCGCTTGAATATCAGTTATTTCAATATCGGCTAAGCCTTTGTAGGCATATTTAGCTGGTTGGTCATTTAACCAAAGTGACTGACAACCCGCATTATGCGCACCTTGTACATCGGTGTCTAAACTATCACCAATGTGCAAAATGTGCTGGGTTGGGACGCCAAGCGCGGCGGCGGCCTGTTCAAACATCGTGGTATGAGGTTTAGCTTTACCGTGAATACCTGCTTGTAAAACCAGTTCAAATACACCATTTAAGTTAAAACGTTCAATTTCTACATTACCATTGGTAATAGCAATTAAGCGATAGCGTTTACTCAGTTGTGAAAGTAAATCGAGCACTTTATCATCCACTACAATTTGGCTGCGGGCATCAGCAAATGCTTGATAAGCATTATTAGCATGGTGTTCGAGCTCTGCGTTTTGATAACCAAGCTTTGCCAGTGCTGTACGCAGAGTGCTTTTGCGCCACTGCGTAACATTGTCGACTAACTCGGGGTTATCAAGTAGCGCCTGCTCACGGCATTGTTGCCAATAGTCTTTACCTTGTGCTTGCCAGTTTGGCAATGCATTTAGATAATTTATCTGTGCTTGAACGGCTGCTGTAATTATCGGATGGTTATTGTATAAGGTGTCGTCTAAGTCAAAACTCAATACGGTAAAAGGTGAAATGGCACGATTAAAGCGGATCATATAAGCTCCTGGCTAGTCGGTATTTGAACGTTTTTTAGCGCGAGGGTGCGTGTTGTCATACACTTTAGCTAAATGCTGAAAATCTAAATGGGTATACACTTGGGTGGCCGATAAACTGCTGTGACCCAATAACTCTTGTACTGCTCGCAAGTCACCCGATGATTCTAAAATATGTGATGCAAATGAATGGCGTAATTTATGTGGGTGTACTTGGCTGCTAATACCTTGTTTTATTCCCCACTCTTGCATGCGAAGCCGAACGTGACGTGCTGAAATACGGCACTTTTTGCTACTGACAAATACTGCAATTTCTTCTGGATGAGCAAATTGAGGGCGTAGTTTAAGCCATTTATTTAATGATTCTAGCGCCTTGCCTCCCACTGGTAACAGGCGTTCTTTGTTGCCCTTACCGCGGACTAATATTTCCCCCGCACTGCGATTTATATCTTGTATATTGGCACCAACTAACTCACTAATGCGTAAGCCAGATGAATACATCAGCTCCATCATCGCCTGATCGCGAACTGCAAGAGGATCATCATCGTGAATATCAAGTAACCGTGCCATTTGGTCTACATCAAGGTTTTTAGGCAGGGGTTTGGCAAACTTGGGGCCTTTGATTGCTTCTGCCGGATTATGATAATGGTTTTGTTGACTGATATCTTTGGTTTTTAAAAACTTATACAAACTGCGAATGCAGCTGAGCTTTAAACTAATCGTACGGCCACTTAGTTGCTTGCTTCTAAGTTGCATGCTGTAACGGCGTATATGCTCACCCTGTACGCTTGACCAATCATTACACAGTTTGCTGAAATACAATGCAGCGAAGTTAAGTTGGCTGGTGTACTGGCTGATAGTGTGTGGTGAGTATTGTCTTTCGAAGCGCAGATAATCACTAAATAATAGGATTGGCGTGCGCCACTTATCGCTTAGTTTGTCACATAATTGCTCAACATTTGGCGGCTGCTGCTCGCTCATGCCTGCTCTAGTTCCAATTCCAACAGTCTAAGTTGCAGTGAGCGAACAAACTCAAGTACAAATAAACTATCTTTTGCCGGTTCGAAGTGGTTTGCATCATCACTGCCAAAGGCCAAAATAGCGATAGGGTGCTGACTGTTACCAATTAAATAGAGCGCAGTTGATTGTGTAGCAGGGCTGAACAGTAAATCTCGCTCTTGCTGATTTACGCGACCCAGATAAACGCCATTATGCTCTAAGCGGTGTTCAATTAGTTGCGCAAACTTTTTATCATACTTAAGCAAGTGGCATTCATTAATCGCCGGATTAGTACAAATAATATTGCGTAAGTTTATTGCTAAAGTTTTAAAGTCGTAGTTAGTCCAAAGCTGGCGATGACACTCGCTGAACAAGCTATAAATTAGCTCATTTTCTTTTGCGTGCTTAATTAAGCTGTCAATTTTGCTTTTCAACATGGTGTTGTGTTCACGCAATTGACGCTGTTGGATGTGCACCAATGAGGTTGCGCCTTGTACTTGCTGCAGCTCAAGTTGGGCTAATAGTGCTGGATTTTGAGCTAAAAACAATGGGTTTTGTTGTAAAAACTCACTCACTTGCTCACTAGTTACTTGGTCGTTTGAGTTACTCATAAAGCGACCTGCCCATCAAATACATGCTCTGCAGGGCCGGTCATTCGCACTGGATGGCCTTCACCTTGCCAGCGAATTTGCAAACTACCGCCCGGTAAATCGACCTGTACTGTAGTGGATAATTTACTTTGAATTTGGCCAATTACCATTGCTGCACATGCGCCTGTACCGCAGGCGAGCGTTTCGTTAACGCCACGTTCCCAAACTCGCAATTTAATATGCTCAGAATTAATCACTTGCATAAACCCCACGTTAACGCGCTGTGGAAAACGTTCATGATTTTCAAGTAGCGGGCCTAAAGTGCTGACGTCAGCTGTCTCTATATCATCAACTTCAAGTACACAATGTGGGTTACCCATTGATACTGCACCACTAAATACGGTGTGTTCTTCTGCTCGAATAATATAAGTCAGTTCACGCTTAGTCGCTTTGAGTGGAATTTTGCTCGGTTCGAAATTAGGGTGACCCATGTTGACGGTGACTTGGCCATCTTTTTCTATGTATAAGGTTAAATTACCTGATTTGGTAGATACGGTGACTTTATGTTTATTAGTAAGGCCTTTCATCCGTACAAAACGGGCAAAACACCGAGCACCATTGCCGCATTGTTCTACTTCGTTACCGTCAGCATTAAAAATACGATAATGGAAATCAAGATCGGGAGAATAAGGCGCTTCAACCATTAATAGTTGGTCAAAGCCGATGCCGAAATGGCGATCTGCCAGTTTTTTTATTTGGTCTCGTGACAAGAAAACGTTTTGTGTAATGTTATCAATTACAACAAAATCGTTGCCTAGGCCGTGCATTTTGGAAAAATTAACTAACATAGCGCTCTAATTCGGGTTGCTCTGCGCTAATCATGCCACAGAGCAGCCTCGTTACAAAAAGTTTATGGTAAAATTTTCTCGCCTTGCCATAGACTTTCCAGAGTTTCACGCGCGCGGATCAAATGACTCTGCTCGCCATCGACCATGATCTCTGCCACACGTGGCCGTGAGTTATAATTTGAGCTCATGGTAAAGCCGTAGGCACCAGCGCTGCGCTGGGCAAGTAAATCACCTTGTTGTAAGGCTAACAGGCGATCTTTACCTAAAAAGTCACCGGTTTCACACACCGGACCGACAATATCAAAGTTGTATGTGGGTGTGTCGTCATTACGAGGCGTTACCGGCACAATTTTTTGCCATGCTTGATATAAAGCAGGGCGCAACATATCGTTCATACCGGCATCAACGATTGCAAAAAACTTATCTTGGTTTTGTTTTATAAACTCAACTTTTGTAACCAAAATACCCGCATTGGCAGCAATCGCACGGCCCGGTTCAAAAATAAGCTCTAAGTGTTGATAATCAGTTAAACGATCGGTGATATGTGCCACATATTCACTTGGATGCGGTGGCGCTTCGCCATTGTATGGTACGCCTAAACCGCCGCCAATATCTAAGTGGCTGAGTTCAATACCGTTGGCTTTTAAATCGTCAATTAGAGCCAGCACTTTGTCTAGTGCTTCGAGAAATGGTTTGATTTCAGTCAGCTGTGAGCCAATGTGACAATCAACCCCGGTGATTTTTAGGCCAGGCAATGACGCAGCATACTGATAAACACTTGTTGCAGTAAGAATATCGATACCGAATTTATTTTCTTTTAAACCCGTTGAAATATACGGATGGGTTTTCGCATCGATATCAGGGTTTACACGAATTGAAATTGGCGCGACTAAATTAAGTTCGCTGGCAACGTGTGAAATACGATCTAGCTCTGAGACAGACTCAACATTAAAACATTTAATCCCGAGCTTGAGTGCGTAGGCAATTTCTTCAGCTGTTTTGGCAACCCCTGAAAAAACCACTTTACTAGCGTCGCCTCCGGCCGCAATGACGCGGGCAAGCTCACCTTTAGAAACAATATCAAAACCTGAGCCCAAGCGTGCCAGCACATTTAAAACAGCAATGTTTGAATTGGCTTTTACAGCATAGCAAACTAAGTTTTTATGATTGGTTGCGGCCTGTGCAAAGGCAAGGTAATGACGCTCAAAGGTTTTGCGAGAATATATATAACAAGGCGTACCGTATTGTGCGGCGAGCTCCTTGACAGCGATGTCTTCAGCATGCAGCTGATTATTTTTATAGTCAAAAAAGTCCATTATTGGTCCTGTTTCGATTCAGTTGTTGATGACTGTGTTTGCGTAACTGGAGTTGTTACTTGTTGTGGTTTATTTGGCTCGGCTTTATCTTCTGGCAAATACAGTGGCCCGCTTTGTCCGCAGCCAGCTAAAGTGATGAGTAGTACACCAAGTGGGGAAAGTCGTTTTAATTGTTTAAGATGCATCTCTTTCATTAGATTAATCGTGTTGCTGGCTTTATAATCGCAGATTAACAGAATATCTAAAAAATGCAGCTATTCGCGGATGAATTTATTCCTGTTACACTAGCTGCATGCAATTCGTACCGAATATCTGGCTAAATGCCCGTAAAAGGAAATAATAATGACTGATCATGAATACCACCAATTAGCCGAAGCTCTTATGTTTACCATTGAAGAACAAGTGGATGACTGTGAAGCTGACTTAGACTATGAATCTGCACAAGGTATTTTGGAGATTATTTTTGCTGATCGCAGTAAAATTGTGATTAATAAGCAAGCTCCTTTGCATCAAGTATGGGTTGCGACTAAGTTTAATGGTCACCATTTTGAATTGCGTGGCGATAAGTGGATTGATAATCGCTCGGGCGCAGAATTTTGGCAGTTTATGAATGAAGCAACAACGCGTCAAGCTGGCCAAACGGTAGAATGGCAATCAGCACTATGAGTTTAGAGTTTGTAGAATACGCGGCAAAAGGCCAGCATCAAGCAACGATTATTTGGTTACATGGTTTAGGCGATTCAGGCGATGGATTTTTACCTGTCGCATCGCAACTTGCATTGCCTGATGAATTAGGTGTGCGGTTTGTGTTCCCACATGCTCCGGTACAACCGGTCACCATAAATGGTGGTATGGCAATGCGTTCTTGGTATGATATTAAATCTATGGATCTAGACAAGCGTGCTGATGAAACTGGGGTACGCGAATCAGCGGCGAAGGTTGAGCAGTTGATTGAGCAAGAGCTTGGTAAAGGTATTCCTGCAGATAAAATAATATTGGCTGGTTTTTCTCAAGGTGGCGTTATTGCGCTACATTTAGCACCGCGTTTAACTCAGAAACTGGCAGGTGTAATGGCGCTTTCGACTTATATGTGCGTGCCAGATAAGTTAACGGCTGAAGCTAAACATACAGATTTGTCGGTATTTATGGCTCATGGTAGCCAAGATCAAGTAGTACCTTATGATGCAGGTCGTCATGCGTTTGACATACTTACAACGCATAACATGGATGTAAGTTGGCAAGATTACCCAATGGGCCATCAGCTCTGCGGGGAAGAACTAATGGCTATTCGCCACTGGTTGATCGCGCGCTTAAGTTAAATAGTGTTGAGTAGCCGAGGCTAAAATGAAACAAAAAATAGTGATCACTGCAAGTATGAGTCGAGAGGCTGCACCTATCGCGCCTGAGGTAACCTATCAATGGCATTGGCAGCGCATTGTTACCGTTACGCTACTGATGATATTTGCGTTAGTTATTTTTACTTATAGCCTGTTGAGCTCCGTTAATGCTGAGCAAAATGATCAACAACAACCCCTTGATAGCCCCGCCGAGTCTGTTGCACAGACAAGCGAAGAAGACGCGCCTTTAACATCTTCAGCAACGGTAGCAGATAATACAGAGTTTGAGGTAGTCAGCGAAGCGTCGACGCTCACTGATATTAATGCTGATGATGGTAATGATGCTAGTGTAGTGGATGATAAAAGTGAATCGCTAGAAATGGCGATGATAACTGATAGCCCAGAGCAGCAAATTGTTGATAGTAATCAGCCCGAACAAAGCCAAGCACTTGCAGCTAATACTATTGTTGCTACAAATACCAATAATGAGCCAGTAGAGAGTGACGTTAGTGCGGAGCAACCAGATAGTTTTGCTACATCCGCACATATTGCCAGCGTTGCTCTTGGTGCAAAAATTGATACCGACAAAGTAAGCCGCGCAGTATTGACCCGTGAAGTGGTTGATCGTGAACCCGTTAATGTTTTTAAAGCGGATGTGCGTTTAAATGAATTTACTGAAACAATGGCATTTTTTAGTGAGCTTAAAAATATGCAAGGGCAGACGGTCAAGCATGTTTGGCGCTATGAAAATGAAGTGCTAGCTAGTATTGAGCTTGGTGTAACGTCTCCTCGGTATCGCACTTACTCTAATAAAACTATTTTACCTGAACAAGTTGGCAACTGGCGTGTTGATGTTGTTGACGAACAGGGCCATTTATTGGCACAAAAAGAATTTCGCATTTTAGCTGAGTAAGTGTTTATTCACCTTTAGGCTCAGCAAAGAAAATTAATTGGACTCCTTTTATGACTGAAAACGTGACAAAAAAACCTCAACTTATTCGTATCGCTACGCGTAAAAGTGCATTAGCACTGTGGCAGGCTGAATTTGTAAAGGCACAGCTAGAGCATTTCCATGCCGGCATTACTGTTGAGCTAGTACCAATGTCGACGCAAGGAGATATTATTCTTGATACACCACTTGCAAAAATCGGTGGCAAAGGACTATTTGTTAAAGAGCTTGAGCAGGCCATGTTAGATGGCCGTGCAGATATCGCTGTGCATTCAATGAAAGATGTACCTGTTGATTTTCCTGAAGGGTTAGCACTGCATACAATTTGTGAACGTGAAGATCCACGCGATGCATTTGTGTCAAATACCTTTGCCAACATTGCACAGCTACCACAAGGTGCTATTGTTGGTACATCGAGTTTGCGTCGTCAGTGTCAAATTCGTGAACTGCGTCCTGATTTAGAAATTCGTGATTTACGCGGTAACGTCAATACTCGCCTAGCTAAGCTTGATGATGGCCAATATGATGCGATTATTTTAGCTGCTGCTGGCTTAATTCGTTTACAGATGCATGACCGTATTAAAGCATTTATTGAACCAGAAGAATCGTTACCAGCGAATGGTCAGGGCGCTGTAGGTATTGAATGCCGTATTGATGACGAGGTTACCCAAGCGTTACTTGCACCACTTGAGCATAACGAGACACGTATTCGTGTTAATGCCGAACGTGCAATGAATCGCCGTTTAGAAGGTGGTTGCCAAGTACCAATTGGCGCTTATGCTTTAGTTGATGGCGAGCAAGTACATTTACGTGGTTTAGTGGGCGCAATTGATGGCAGCGAAATTTTACGCGCTGAGATCAGTGGTAAAGCAATTGATGCTGAACAGCTTGGTGTGCAACTGGCTGAACAGTTACTTGCTTTAGGCGCAGATAAAATTTTAGCTGAAGTATATAGAGACGCATAAATGTCACAGATCCTGATAACTCGCCCACATGGAAAAGGCGCCGACCTTGCAGAGCAACTGTCGCAAGGGGGTTATCAGGCGACTTTATTTCCGGTTTTGAAAATTGATTACTTAACCCCAGATAATACTCAACTGACCCCTTTACTGAATGCAGATAAAATTATTTTTATCTCCCAAGATGCTGTCAAAGCATTGTTGGCACTTAAACCCGATATCAATACTAAAGCGCAATTTTATGCCGTAGGTGAACAAACGGCAGAGGCCATTTGGCAGGCATTCGGCGTACGAGCAGCCGTGCCTAAACTGCATGATTCTGAAGGATTACTGGCTTTAAAATCATTACAGCAAGTTGATGGTCTAAATATAGTGTTGGTCAAAGGTAAATATGGCCGAGCAACGATTGCAAAAAACTTAAAGCAACGTGGGGCATTTTTAAATAATTTAGTGGTTTATCAACGAGGCCCTGTAGAAGGTAATGCAACTGACTGGCTAGACCACTGGCAAAGCATTGATGTTAAAGGTATAGTCATAACAAGTAATGCGGCAGTTGATGCGATTTTTCGTGAACTGGGCGCAAAACAATTAGAGTGGATCAGACAGTGCCAGTTTTATGTTGCCAGTGCTCGCATTAGTGAATACCTTGCGGCGCAACAGATTGACTCGGCAAATATACACATTGCTGCAGGTGCAAGCGATAGCGCTATGTTTACTTGTATTAGCGAAGGTAACATTATGAGTGAAGATACAAAGCCAACATCACAGCTTGCTGACCCTAAAGCAACGCCAAGCAGTTCAACCAAGGCGAATGCTAAGGTTGCAGACTCTGCTTCGGCAACAAAAAAAGACTTTGCTATGAAACAAGAAACGAACCAAAAAAACAAACAAAAAATAAGTAAAACTGGCAGCTTAGCATTACTTATCTCGTTGATTGTGGCCTCTGGTGTTGGTTTTCAGTTTTACCAAAAACTTCATACACAACAGCAAGCAAATCTGTTAGTTAATCAGTTATCAGCTGACAACCAATTACTCGGTAAAGAGCTGCAAGCAGTGAAAGTTGCGCAGCAAACCTTGCAACAAGCGCTGTTTAATAGTGAGCAAAAAGTTGCTGCTAGCTTAGCTGAAAATGCAGATAACACGGCAAAACAATTAGCAGCCGCCTTGCAGCGTGCAGAGCAACAAACATATAGTCTTAATCCACAAGAGGTGACTAGTTTGCAGCGTATGGCTGAGTTTAAACTGTGGGCTGAGCATGATTATAATGGAGCGGCGGCAGTATTAACTCGATTAGATACGTTATTAGCAGAGCATCCAGGAACTGGCGCTATTCGCCAAGCAATTTATCAAGATTTGCAAGCGCTTAGCACTGTTGAGCCGGTTGCAATAGAAGCAATTTATTTAAAGCTGCACGGTGTACTTGGGCAAGTAGATAAGCTCGTTTTCAATGCGGTGGCATTACCACAAGAAGTAGATCAAAAAGAGCAACATGTATTGAGCGAAAACGTTAGTGATTGGCAGCAAAATTTAGCTAATTCGTGGCAGCAATTTAAAGATAACTTTATTAAAATTCGCCAACGTGAAGATATCGCTATTGAACCTTTATTGACAGAGTACGAGCGTCATTTGATCCAACAGCGATTAAGTTTATATTTATCGCAAGCTCAAGATGCGCTTTTGACTAAACAAGCCAGTATTTATTTTACTGCTCTGAGTCAAGCCGAAGTATTAGTAAAAGATTATTTCCAACATGATGAAGCACTAACTAAAAGTACGCTTAAAGCGCTGCAGGAGTTGAGCAAAGAGCAGTTAAACTTTAGTCCAGCTATCACTTTGCAAAGTACTGAGCAGATCAAGGAGTGGGCAAAATGATCCGCTTAATATTGGTTATTTTAGCAGTTGCTGTATTACTTGCTTTATCGCCTATGTTAATAGGTGAAGTGGGTTATGTATTAATTTCGTTTAATAAAACTACTATTGAAGGGTCTATCGTTGCTTTTTGCGCGACCATTTTGGTTATCGCGCTGGGTTTGTATTTAACTTATAAGCTTATTCGTTATATTTTGTCTTTATACAGCAATACTCGCCATCGTTTTTTTGCCCGTAGTGAGGAGCGTAAACAAGCGGCGATTGAACAAGCTGTATGGAGTCTGATCAGTGGTGATAGCGAACAGCTAGAACTGGCATTGGGGAACAATAGCGTGGCTGATAATTGGCAAGATGTGCGCTATGCGTTATTAGCTAAAGCGGCTTTACAAAATAATGACACAAGCAAAGCGATTGGATTACTTGACCAAATTTCACCAGAAAACCAACTAAAAGCGGCTAAACTCTGGTTAGCCAGTGGTGATTGCAGCACAGTAAGCAGTGAATTAAAAGCGTTAGCGGAAGCTAAAAAAGCCACCGCGCTGGAGCTGAAATTGTATGCCGAAGTACTTGTGCAACAGCAAAAATGGACTGCGCTTGAGCAGTTTATGCCGCGTTTACTAAGTAAAAAAGCGTTAACAGATAGCCAATGGTCGATATTATTAACCACCTACTTTATGGCACAGCCAGAATCGCAATTAACCGATAAGTATCAGCAACTATCTAAAAACGTAAAAGTAAAAGCGCATAGCTGTTACTTAGCTGCGATGGCAAAAGCTGGGCGTTTAAATGAGATTGAATTAAGTTTACTTAAAATGCTGAAAAAACCAGAGCAGCATATTGAGCTTGCACATATATTAAAAGTGTCCGCCCCTGGAGACGCATTAAAGTTACAGGCGAGTTTACAAGATACTTTAAAAAAAGAGCCGGATAATCAAGCATTGTTACTGGCACTTGCATGCTTAGCTAATGCTCATGGTGAGTATGAGCTTGCTGCTCGGGTGTTCGATAAAGCGTTAAACACAGAGAACAGCAAAGAATATTTAGTACAAGCACAGCTTAGTTATAGTAAAAGCGCACAACCCCAAAAAGCACTCGACCTTTATTTGTAATTACAGTTAGTTGAGGCCTGAATAGGAGCGCCAGAGCATTGCAAAATATATTTACTCTGACGTTTGGTTTAACTTTTGCTTATTTTATTACTGGGTTTTTCAGTAATTCGCTGCTCGCTATTGATGGTTATGCTGTGGCTTCGTGGCCACCATCAGGCATTGCCCTTGCAGGGTTTTTATTGTGCGGGCGACGCGCCTTAGTTGGGGTTTTGCTCGGTGCTTTACTCACCAATATGATTCATCTCGATCGTGTTGCTGATATTCTGCATTGGCAGGTTTTCTTACAAGCTTTAGCTGTCTCTTTTGCAGCCGTTTTGCAGGCCTGGGTAGGCTGCTATTGCATCGTTAAAATAATTAAAGCTCCGCTAGATTTATCCTCTTTAAAACACAGTGTACAAAGCTTGATCATTGCAGGGCCTGCTTGCTGTGTGATTGCTGCAGCGATAGGCACTAGCTTATTGGTGTCCAATAATATAATACCGGTACATACCGCTTTTGATAACTTTGTGGCGTGGTGGATTGGCGACAGTATTGGGGTGTTAATTTTTACACCGTTAATATTGGCGGCTTTTAATTACGAGCAGATGCGTCATCGCTTACAAGTAATTTTACCTTCAATCCTTATTTATGTCGTTATAAGTATTAGCTTTTATGCTGCGGCAAGTGTGAAAAAAGACAAAGATATTCAAAAGCAAGAAGCAAAAGTAGCTGAAGTGCGGTTGGAAATAAATCATAAATTAGATGAGGTATCGGCGCATTTAGCTCTGCTTTCTACTTTTTTTGCCAGTAGTGATGAAGTCAGTTACGCTGAATTTAAGCGTTTTACTACAACTCAACTTAATTACAGCAATGAAGTACTTGCCCTAGAATGGGTGCCAAATGTACCGTTATCAACGGTTGCTCAATACCAACAACAAATTCGTCTAGAAGGCTTTAATGAATTTTATATAAAAGAGCAATCACCCCAGCAACAGTGGCAGAGTGTGACTAAACGGGACAGTTATTACCCTGTACAGTATGTACATCCGATGCTGGGTAATGAAGAGGTAGTAGGTTTTGATTTAGCCTCAAATGCGCAAATCCGTAATGTGATGATGATGTCAAAAGCATTAAATGAGTTGATTATCAGCGAGCCGATGAAGCTTGTACAAAGTAACAATGATGATACTGGGGTATTGTTTTTCTTTCCGGTTTTTGGTGACTTAGATATGCAAGGTGATTTTAGGGGCTTTGTGATTGGCGTTATTAACTTAGCGCGCTTGGCTGATACTTTGCAGGTTAATCATCGTAGTCAAATAAGTATGCACTTCTACGATGTGACTGATGCGCAGCAGCGACAACTAATCTACCGCGCATCTCGCACCGATAGTGAACTGCTGAGTGAATACCAGTTAGTTATCGGGCAGCGAATTTGGCAAGTTCAGCTATTTGAACCAACAACACAAACGTCATGGATAATGTATTGGTTTGCACAAATATTAGGGATGTTATTTGTTTGGTTACTGATCACTTTTTTAATCTCAGTGACCGGCACCAATATTCAGGTGCGCGAGCAAGTTGCTCAACAAACACGAGTGTTGCGTCAAGAAAAACAAAAAGCAGATGAAGCAAGTCAAATCAAAAGCCAGTTTTTAGCGAATATGAGTCACGAAGTACGTACTCCGATCAATGGCATTAAAGGTCTGCATTATTTAGCGTTGCAACAGCAAGATTGGCAACAAGCCCGCCATTATATTGAACAAGCTGATGGTGCACTGAGTGTGTTGCTGCGAGTATTAAATGATGTACTCGATTTCTCTAAAATGGAAGCTGGCAAACTCGATTTAATACAAGAGCCTATTGCGTTAAATCAGCTTATTGATGAATTAGTTAATTTGGTGAAATTTGACGTTGATATAAAGTCGCTGAAATTAATATTAGAACTCGATAACAACGCGGATCTTCAGCTAGATAGCGACCCAATACGTTTAAAGCAAGTCTTGTTGAATTTATTAAATAATGCGATTAAGTTTACCGCTACAGGCACAATCACACTCAAAGTATGGCAGCAGCAAGACGTCACTTACTTTAGTGTCAGTGATACTGGTATTGGTATTAGCCAAGTAGCTCAACAGCAACTTTTTCAACCATTTGCACAAGCCGATAGCTCTACCTCGCGACAGTTCGGCGGTACAGGTTTGGGGTTAAGTATTTGCAAAAAGTTGGTTGAATTGATGGGAGGAAATATTAGTTTAGTAAGTGAGGAAGGACAAGGTTCAACTTTCACTTTTACCTTACCACGTATCTCGCCTCTCACTAAAGCCGAGCAATTAGAGCCTCTCTTTGCTGAGATTGACACGAGTACTTTATCGCTTGCTGAATTTAAGATCCTATTGGTGGAAGATAATCCGCTAAACCAACATGTTGCTACCGCTATATTAAAAACCAAAGGGTGTATTGCTGATGTTGCCAGTGACGGTTTTGAAGCCATTGAGAAGGTCTCTGAAACCCGTTATGATTTAGTGCTTATGGATATTCAAATGCCTAATATGGATGGTTTGCAAGCCACTAAAGTGATTCGTGATGAGCTATTTATACATCAGCTTCCTATTATTGCTCTGTCAGCAAATGCTCATGATGATGATGTTAAAAAAGCTCTCGCAGCTGGTATGGATGGCTATTTAACAAAACCAATCGATGCCGAAAAGCTATTTAAAACCATATGGCATTACCTACAACAGAGTACTGATTAATTTTTAGTACTTTTATCGATCGGGGCTGACAAATGACCTCAATAATACAAACAAAATGATCTAAACTTGAATTACCGATTTAAGTGCGTATGATCCGCGCAAATTAACTGAACTGAGTGCTAATTATGATCAATAAAAAACTCCCTTTGCTAGATATCCATCGCCATTTAGATGGTAATGTCCGCGCGCAAACTATTCTTGATTTAGGTCGTCAGTTCAATATTAAGCTGCCTGCTGATAATGTTGCAGACTTAATACCGCATGTGCAAGTTATCGATCCTGAGCCTAACTTAATGGCCTTTTTACAAAAGCTTGACTGGGGCGTCACGGTATTGGGTGATTACGATGCGTGTCGGCGTATTGCTATCGAAAATATTGAAGATGCGCAAGCACAAGGTCTTGATTATGTAGAGCTGCGTTTTAGCCCTTACTACATGGCACAAAGCCAAGGCTTACATCCACAAGGTGTGGTTGAAGCTGTAGTTGATGGTATTAAAAGTGCGACTCAAAGTAGCACGGTTAAAGCTAACCTGATTGGTATATTATCACGTACTTATGGCACTAAAGTTTGCCAGCAAGAGTTAGATGCCTTACTCGTGTTTAAAAATGATTTAGTTGCAGTGGACTTAGCTGGTGATGAAATTGGCTTTCCGGGCGAGTTATTTGTCGATCACTTTAAGCAAGTACGTGATGCTTACCTTAGCGCAACGATTCACGCCGGTGAAGCTCTGGGAGCTGCCAGTATTTGGCAAGCAATCAATGAGCTAGGTGCTGAGCGTATTGGCCATGGTGTCAAAGCTATTGAAGATGCCAAGCTAATGGACTACCTACGTGATAAACGCATAGGTATTGAATCGTGCCTAACTAGTAACGTGCAAACCAGCACAGTAGCGAGTTTAGATGTACATCCACTGAAGCGCTTCTTAGATCATGGTATTTTAGCGTGTATTAATACCGATGATCCCGCAGTGGAAGGCATCGAAATTGAACATGAATACATGGTTGCAGGACCTGCTGCAGGACTGACTCAGGCTGATATGGAAAAAGCCCAAGCCAATGCACTTGATATTGCATACTTGAGTGATGCTGAAAAACAGCAACTAAAGCAAGCAGTCGCTGCTCGATAGTTACGATGCACAAGCCATTAAATTATGCGCCTAATGCTCACGTTGGCAGCTTAGGTAGTTATCAAACATGGCTTTAAGAATATCACTACGGCCTATCATGCCTATGACCGTAGTGCCTTCTACAACAGGGTAGTTTTTCGGCTTACCGGTTTTCATTTGCTCTGCAAGTTCCATTATGTTGGTGTCGCCGTTGACGGTTACAACCTCGGTTTGCATCAGTTGTGAAACCTTAACCACACCGTCACAAAAATAACTATTTTGCATTAACGGTTTTAGCAGTTCTTGCTCAGAAATAAAGCCCACTAAACATTTATTATCATCAAACACTGGCGCTCCCAGTAGTTTGAATTTTTGTAGTTCTGCAATTGCTGTGGTCATCTCGGTTTCAGGGGTTATATGCGGTAACTTGCGCTGCATAAAATCTTTTACTTTGGTGTTTAACATTTGGGTCTCTCCCAATTAATGAGTTATTCAAAGTATGGTTAAGGATTGGCCGTTTGTGAAATTGTTTATGTTGATTGCGCTGATAGGTAACAACAATCACAGCTAAATTTAATTATGAGCCAGACCATCAGAGTGAGTTTGGTATTTGGCTTTCACTAACTCCATATAATGCGCTAAGCTTTTTTGTGAATTAGTATCAAATGCCTTGGCGAGTGGAATAATGCTTTGAATACGATCTAAGCGAAACTCTCGGTAGTCACTGCGCAACTGACAATAAGCGATAAGAGTCCACTTTGCGCCCCAATATACCAGTCCTAAAGGGTCGACAATACGCTGAGTTGGTCGTTGATTAACATCTAGATAATGAAATTCAATGCAGGTTTTATTAGTGATGGCTTTACGAAGTATCAAAGTGGTCGTTTGGTGGCTTTTATCGTGATGAAATGCAGAGACTAAATACGGCAGCTCTGCAACGCGTTGCTTTAACTTGTTAGGCAACACAGCATTAATTTTAGTCATTGCAGCTTGGGCATTCGCCGCTAACTGTGGATCAGTCCAAGCGCTGACCATTTTACTACCTAACAACAGTGCTTGTAGCTCCTCAAGAGTAAACATCATCGGTGGTAGGTCGTAATCGGTAATTAAATAGCCAGTGCCTGCCTCACCTTCAACGGGCACGCCCGAGCTCTGTAAGTGCTGAATATCGCGATAAATTGTTCGCTGAGATACCTGTAATTTATTGGCAAGTTCGTTTGCAGTGATCGCAAAGCGGCGACTCTTAAGTATGTTTACTAATTGAAATAGCCGCTCTGATTTGTGCATTGGTTATCCTTGTTTTCAAAAATACAGTGTTAGCTTTGTTGGCAAGCTGTTTGGCTAAGCACTTCAAAACGCTCCAGCTTTATCGATTCTTTTGTAATGAGAGAAGTGTACTGTTGGCAAATAGCATTATCAAAAAATGTATCACGCAGTTTTTGGGCATCAGCAACCGTAGCAAAATAAATGATACTACTATATTGCTGGGTATCGGCTTGTTTAGCAAGGGAGCGGTAAAGTACGCCTGATTGGTTATCAATATAACGCTGAAAATCATTATTAGCGATATGGAACTGCGCTAAATTTGTATCAGTCTTTAGTTTGAAATTTACAACTTCGATTAAATTTGTGGTCATCATAGTTCTCCTTGTTTAAGAAGAGCTAAGTAAATCATAGCGGGCTGTCAGGGAGTGTCAGTAACCAGCTTACGGATAAAAATTAAGCTGGTTACTCTGGTTATACTATTTTATAAATGCAAATGCATCGGCGTACATGTTTTCGCGAATTGCACCATGTGCTAGGAAATCATCGCGGACAATACCTATCATGTCAAAACGCCCTGCCATGTAAATATCATATGGGGCAAGCGATACGATATCGTTCATCACCGCTTTATGTACGTAGCCTGTGTGGCCTGTCCAGCTAGCTGTTGGGTTTTCAACTACTGGTATAAAGGTAAAGTTTTCACGGCTATCGGCCCATGTTTGCATTTCAGTATGCGCATACAAGGCTGACTCTTCACGCACACCCCAATAGAACAATACCGGACGCTCACAACCGATTTCACTTAAATGATCAGCCATAGATTTTGCGTATGAAAACCCAGTGCCGCCAGCGAGTAAAATAATTGGGCGTTCGCATTGGAGACGCAACTGTGAAATGCCTAAGCCGGCTTCAATCAACACCTGAGTTTTCTCAGCATGGGCTTGGCGAAGATGCTCTAAAGTTTGCATTGCATATGAATCAACTGCAGATGCGCCAATATGGAGTTCTAGCTCATCAGACTGCGAAGGGCGGCTGGCAATTGAAAACGCGCGCTTGTCTTTTTCGCCAAGCACTACTTGCAAATATTGGCCAGCTTCAAAGGTGACGCTTTCAACAGGTTTTAAAATTACTTTGTGAACAAATTCAGTGAGTGGGCTGATAGCGACAACTTCAGCGTGTAATGTTTGCATGTTTTACCTTAAATTAGCGGATACGCACTTTATTTGAACAATAATAACATATCCGCATAGTGAGTTTATAGCCTCTAAAAGAGCTGTTAAAGAATATCTAAGCTTTGCCAGATTTCATCGACGCGATCTTTAGTCGCTTGATCCATCACAATGGGTTCGCCCCACTCACGAGTGGTTTCGCCGGGCCATTTATTAGTGGCATCCATACCCATTTTTGAACCAAGACCTGAAACCGGTGATGCAAAGTCTAAATAATCAATCGGAGTGTTTTCAATTAGAGTAGTGTCGCGGGCGGGATCCATACGTGTAGTAATCGCCCAGATCACGTCATTCCAATCACGTGCGTTAACGTCATCATCACAGACAATGACAAACTTTGTGTACATAAACTGACGCAAGAACGACCATACCCCCATCATCACGCGCTTGGCATGACCTGGATATTGTTTTTTCATTGTCACTATCGCCATACGATATGAACAGCCTTCTGGCGGTAGATAAAAATCGACTATCTCAGGAAATTGCTTTTGTAAAATAGGTACGAAGACTTCATTGAGTGCGACCCCTAAAATTGCCGGCTCATCTGGTGGACGACCAGTAAAAGTGCTGTGATAAATAGGATCTTTACGATGTGTCATGTGGGTCACGGTCATAACAGGGAAGTTATCAACCTCATTGTAATAACCCGTGTGATCGCCATAAGGGCCTTCAGGTGCCATTTCGCCCGGCATTATATAGCCTTCAAGAACTATTTCAGCACTGGCAGGAACTTGTAAATCATTGGAGATCGACTTAACTACTTCTGTTTTGCTACCACGTAGCAAGCCGGCAAAGGCGTATTCACTCAAGGTATCTGGCACTGGCGTGACGGCACCTAGGATTGTCGCAGGATCAGCACCCAATGCTACCGATACCGGATAAGGTTGGCCTGGGTTTTCTTTACACCATTCTTGAAAATCGAGAGCACCGCCACGGTGTGATAACCAGCGCATAATGATTTTATTTTTACCGAGTAATTGTTGGCGGTAAATACCTAAGTTTTGGCGTTTTTTGAAAGGTCCTTTGGTGACGGTTAAACCCCAAGTGATTAATGGAGCCACATCACCAGGCCAGCAGTGTTGAATTGGCAGCTTAGTTAAATCAACATCATCGCCTTCTAGAATAACTTGCTGACAAGGCGCTTTTTTAACTTCTTTGGCAGGCATATTTAATACTTGCTTAAACACTGGAATTTGGCTAAATGCTTCTCTAATGCCTTTTGGTGGCTCTGGCTCTTTTAAAAATGCCAGCAACTTACCGACTTCCCGTAGTTCGCTAACGTGTTCTTTACCCATTCCCATGGCAACACGCTCTGGTGTACCAAATAAGTTAGCTAGTACGGGGATATCATAACCTTTAGGGTTTTCAAACAATAAAGCGGGTCCCTTAGCACGTAGTGTGCGGTCGGCAATTTCGGTCATTTCAAGATAAGGATCAACTTCTTGGTGAATACGCTTCAGTTCACCTTTTTTTTCTAATAAATCGATAAAATCACGTAGATCTTTGTATTTCATTGTGGGCCGCTTTAAAGCTTAAAAGACTGTTGGCATTATACTTAAATAAAGACGTTAAGCGAATTAATGAGGTGTTTTTAGAGCGCATTTAAGCGATCATTTTTGTTACATTATAAGGTGAGTAAGCTATAGTTTAGGACAAATGTTTGAAATGAGTTTTTGATTAATGGGTGGGCTTATCGTAAAAACATTTATCAAGGCTGTTCTTCTTTGCTGTGTAATTACCTTTGTAGATCAAGTAAGTGCTAAGCAATCATTAAATTCCGCGCTCAATGTGCCGCTTTTTAATGAGCACAGTGCCGTGATGTTAGTGGTAGAACCGCAAACGGGTGAAATTAAATTTGCTAATAAAGCAGCGGCAGCATTTTATGGTTACAGTATTGCGCAATTGCAAACAATGCGTATCCAGCAAATTAATATATTTACTGAGCAACAAGTTGCACAGGAACGCCAAGCTGCTCTGAGTAAAGGGCAAAACTATTTTGTTTTCAAACACCGATTAGCGAGCGGTGAAACACGTACCGTTAGCGTTTATTCAGCCCCATTTACAATTGAAAATAAAGATTTTTTATTTTCTGTCATACATGATATTTCATCTCAACGTAACCTTGAAAAAGCGCTTTGGCATTATCAAGAAAATCTTGAACAATTGGTTGCCATTCAAACTAATGAAATAGAACAAAAACGCACCGATCAATTGCTGTTAGCGCTAATATCTATTTCTGTACTACTAATACTGTTAGCGACTTTAACCATGTTAGCTTTGCGATTACGCCGAGCTAAAAAATCGGCGCAAAAAGACAGTGCGACGCTAAAAGCGATTTTCAATAGTATTGATGATCTGCTCGTTTACACGGATGTCGAACATAGGGTCATTACAGCTAATACTGCGGCTGTGCAAAAGTTGACGGCAGGCGAGCCACTGGAAGATAAAAATATTTACTCATTTACTGAGTGTTCGAAAGGAGTAGTTGGGGTTGATAGTGAGTGTCAATTTCACGGAGCTAAAGAGGTATTTTGGGGAGAGGCACGAGTAACCGCAGTTATCGACGAAAAAAATAGCAAAATTGGTGAAATACATTTAATTCGTGATATCACTTTAAAATTAAAAGCACGTCAACAACAACGACTCGCGAGCACGGTATTTTCAACAACTAATGAAGGTATTTTAGTTTCTAATCGTGATAATGAAATTCAAGCTGTAAATAAAGCCTTCACACAGATCACCGGTTATCAAGAACAAGATGTGCTTGGTAAATCACCTGCAATATTAAATTCGGGCCATCATAAACCATCGTTTTTTAAAGTGTTATATCGACGTTTAAATGAGGCTGGGCACTGGGAAGGTGAAATATGGAACCGCCGCAAAGATGGTAGTATTTACCCGAGCTGGGTCAATATTTCGGTAGTATTTGACGAGGAAAAAGACATTGAAGTTTATGTTGCCTTATTTAACGACATTTCTTTACGCAAAGAAAATGAACAGGAAATGTGGCTACAAACTAATTTTGATACCTTAACGGGTTTGGCAAATCGCTATCATTATAATAGCAAGCTAGATCAAGAAATGATCCGTGCGACAGCTGATAATAAGCGTTTGGCAATTTGTTTTATTGATTTAGATCGGTTTAAAAGCGTTAACGATACCTTAGGGCATAATAGTGGTGATTTACTATTACTTGAGGCTGCCAAAAGGCTTAAAGCATGTATGCGCAGCTCTGACGTAGTTGCCCGTTTAGGTGGCGATGAGTTTGCGCTATTACTGCCAGGGATCAATAAGTTAGCAGATATTGAGCGACTAGCTACAAAAGCTCTGCTGGCGCTTAGTTCTTCATTTAAAATTGGTGAGCAAGATGTATTTGTATCCGGCAGTATGGGGATCACTATTTTCCCCGACGATGGCAGCGATCGAAAAATATTACTACGTAATGCTGATAGCGCTATGTACAAAGCTAAAGCGCAAGGGCGAAACTGCTTTGAGTTCTTTACCAGTGGCTTGCATGAACAAGCGACTGCTCGCAGTAGGCTCGAAAATGCTCTTCATAAAGCGCTTAGTAATAACGAGTTTACCGTTTATTTTCAGCCAATTATTAGCCACGATAAAAAAACGGTCGGCTGTGAAGCATTATTGCGATGGCATAGTGCGGAGCTTGGCGATGTGTCGCCGGCACAATTCATTCCTGTATGTGAAGAGTTAGGATTAATCATTCCAATTGGTGAGTGGGTACTCAGAGAAGCATGCCGCGAAGCTGCTAAGTGGTGTGGTTGTTTCGGTGATCAGTTTTTTGTTACGGTAAATATGTCTAGCGTGCAATTTATTCGCCAAGATATTGAAGCGTTAGTTAAAAGTGTTCTACAGGAAACGCAGTTATCAGCTCAGTGTTTAACCCTTGAAATTACAGAAACGCTACTTGCTGATAATAGCTCAAATATTTTGCAGCAGTTGCAAGCATTACGCGGAACCGGCGTGGGTTTAGCAATTGATGACTTTGGCACCGGTTACTCATCGTTGAGTTATTTAAAGCGTTTTCCGCTGAGTAAGTTAAAAATAGATCGGGAGTTTATAAAAGACTTACCGGATGATCTTGAAGATTGTGCGATGGTTAGTGCAATAATTTCAATGGCTAGTAACCTACAGCTCAAAGTTGTTGCAGAAGGAGTTGAAACCTTTGCACAGCTGGCTTTTTTAAACGCTCTAAATTGTGATTATATTCAAGGTTTTTTATACAGCAAACCACTGCCTGCGGCACTATTTGATAAATACATTAGGGAGTTTATCGCGGAGCAAAATAATAAATAAGTTGCTACACGCCACTGCAACGTTATTTCTGTGGCGTGTATTTATCATTATCACAATAGCTGCAGATGGGTTTTATATTCAGAGTTAGAACTTAAATCTTTCTACTGCGCTGGTTAATGAGTGAGCGAGTTGGTTAACGTCTTCACTTTGATTGGCGAGTGACTTTGCATGTTCGGCATTCGTTTGTGCTTGCACCGTTACTTGCGCCATAATCTGTTTTATCTCATTGCTGTTATCAAGCTGGTGATGTGATGAACTAGCAATTTGCATACTCATTTGGTTAATTGTCACTAAAGTACTTTTTATTTTATCCACCGCTTGGTTTAATTCACTACTATTTGCTACACATTCTTTTGCTTGTTGTTGCCCATCGTTAATTTCATGATGAGCAGTATTGGCCTGATGTTGCAGTGTTTGGATCATTGTATGTATTTCGCTAGTCGAGTTTTGCGTTCGTGCAGCTAAAGAGCGAACTTCATCTGCCACAACAGCAAAGCCTCGGCCATTTTCTCCTGCACGGGCAGCTTCAATAGCAGCGTTTAGCGCAAGTAAATTAGTTTGTTCAGCAATACTGCTAATTGTATCCACGATTGCGCCAATTAATTGTGTGTGTTGGGTTAGCTCATTAGTACTTTGTACAGCTTGATCAAGCCGAGTCAGTAACGCTGCAATACGCTGGCTGTTACGATCAGCAATCTGATTTACATCATTGGCAAACTGCGAAGCGTTAGCAACTTCATTAGAGGTGTTATCAGCTCGTTCACAGACCGCTTGGGAATTACTATGCATGCTATGCGCCACCGAGTCGGCCTCTGCAATACGATCTAATTGCTGCTGTGCTGCTTCGGTCATATGTTGGCCTTGTGCACTGGTTTGAATTGCTGATTGATCTAAGGTGTGGGCGTTATCACTTATCGCACTTAGTAATGTACTTAGATCATCGCTTAATTGATTGATATTGTTTAAAAGTACACCAAATTCATCATCATTATGGGGCTTTGTACGTTTCGATAAATCCCCAGAAGCGATACGTGATAGTGCTTTATTTACAGCATTGAGTGGTTTTAACATTGCTTTGGTGGTTAAAAAGCAGATCAAGGCTGCAAACGAAATAAGCACTAAACTTATAATAATCGCGAGTCGCGAACCTGTAGTGATCACCGACTGAGCATCCGCCTGCAAGGTATCAAAGCGTTTATCGGCTAAATGATTTAACTCAATAATGAGCTGCTCGGTAAGTTGAAACTGTTGCTGGAATGCAGCAAAGGCTTGCTCGGTCGCAACTTTGCTGGTCAAAAGAGTACTTTGTTGCTGGTACAGTGTTGCCAACTGTTGATTAATTAAGCTGAGAAGGTCTTTTAGGTTGCTGAAATTTGTTTGATTTTTTAACTCACTCGCTTGCTGTTGTAGGTATGTAAAATTAGATTGGATATTGTCTAATAAAAAAGCGGTATCTTGTTGGTGTTCTGTGAGTGTTTGTAGGGAACTAATGTGGTTGATGCTCTTAACATTATTGCCTAAGGTGAATAGTAAGTCGTCAATGCGGGTCGCGGTACCAACAATAGCGGCTAATAACGATTGTTGCTCCGGTGTTACTTCGATTAGTTCTAAATCAAGTAAGCCACTACTTAAGTCAGCAAGATTATTAGCGTAATCATTTGCTAATGAGGTAACCTGAGTTGCTGCTGTTAGGCCTTGTTGTTTGGTGTTAAACATTGTTGCGCTAGTGGTACTAAATTGCTGATAGCGTTGTGTTATTTTCGATAGTAATTGCAGCATTTGCGGTTGGTCGTGTAGCTGAGAGCTTAATTCTTCTAGCTTGGTTTTAAATAAAGCTTGTTCTTCATGAGTTCTCTGTTGCTGCTGTTGCAAACTGGCTTTACTTGTTTGGCTGTATGCAACGGCATTAAATTTGGTGATTGATAACAGCGATAACCGCAAGGCATGACTTTGCTGTTGTACCGGTACAGCTAAAGTTTCTATATCCGAAGTGGCGTGATTAATTTGTCCTAATGACCAGTAAAAAAAACTACTGCTGGCGAGCATTAAAAAACCAATTGTGGCAAAGGCAAAAATTAGTTTCGTTTTAATAGCAATAGCGTGCATAGTGAACCCGTAAATACTTAATTATTTATGAGTGTAGCAGTATTTTTATAAATTATAAGTTTGGCGAGCGATTGTATTACTCTAAATTACAATGATATTTGTTGCCATCAATTATCAACATTGCTTCATTCCCTTTGGTCCAAAACAGCACATCTTCATTGGTATATTTTACGCCCGAGGCACTGATTTGTTTGGTCAGCGAATGATCTACTTGATTGTAATTTAGCGTGGCACTTTCTTCATCATTACTGGTAATAACGGCGCTTAGCTGGCTATCGCAGGAGAAAGACTGACTATTTAATTGTTCTGTGCATGCACTGAGGCTAATAACACCGAGTGCAATTAATAGGGTTTTATACATTAACAAGTACCTTGGCTAAATGTGTTGAGCAACTAGCATAGCAAACGAAAATTAACCTTTGGTGAAAATACTCGTTTAGGCTATGTTGATAATTATAAATTTTTTAACTGCAAAGGAAATGAGATGGCAGGTACTAACCTATTGACATTATTGGACGATATCACCACTTTATTAGATGATATTGCCACTATGAGTAAAGTCGCCACGAAGAAAACTGCGGGTGTTTTAGGGGATGATTTAGCTTTAAACGCGCAACAAGTGACAGGAGTCACTGCCGATCGTGAGCTACCGGTCGTGTGGGCGGTAGCGAAAGGCTCATTTTTAAATAAAGCTATTTTAGTTCCTGCAGCGTTATTAATAAGTGTCTGGCTGCCTTGGCTTATTACACCTTTATTGATGGTTGGTGGATTATTTTTGTGTTTTGAAGGTGCAGAAAAGTTAGTTGAAAAGTTATTACCAGCTACGAAAAATGATGATGTAGATGCTGTCGAAAATTTAGATTTAGTTGAGTACGAAAAACAAAAAGTAAAAGGGGCTATTCGAACCGACTTTATTTTATCGGCAGAAATAATAGTTATCACTCTAGGCACCGTGGCGGGTGCAAGTTTACTAAATCAAGCGCTAGTCTTAAGTGTTATTGCGGTGATCATGACCATAGGCGTTTATGGGTTAGTGGCAGGGATTGTAAAACTCGATGATGCTGGTTTGTATTTGCTTAACCAAGCACAGCAAACAGGAAACCGTTTTAAAGCATTATTAGGTAAAGGTTTATTAGCCGCAGCACCACGTTTAATGGCGTTTTTAGCATTTGCAGGTACGGTAGCGATGTTTTTAGTGGGTGGAGGAATTTTAGTGCATGGTATTAGTGTGTTGCATCATTGGCAAACCGCTGTTGCTGAGTTTGCACTGGCAAACTTAGGTACGCTGGGAGAGATTATTGCGCCTTTACTGTTCGATGGTTTATTAGGTGTATTAGCCGGTGCGATTGCTGTGTTAGTTCATCATGGAATTGTCAGCATGAAAGCAAAAAAGCCAGCAAAGTAAATTTGCTGGCAATGAATTAGCAAGGGAATGCTATGAAAGTTATTTGCTTGAATTAATTAGTGTTCATGTTTTGATTCAGCAGCTATACCTAACCAGGTAATTTGATTAGGGATAAAATCAAGGTTAAGAGTAGTTTTAGTCGTTTGCTCATGGGTGTCGATACTTAATACTGTTTGGTTGTTTGCATCACTGATATATAAAGTATCGTCGGCCGCTGAGGCCGCGAGTGCATAGTTACCAGCTGGGTTTTCGAGTACTTTAAAGCGTGCGCTGACTTGCCAATCATCTTCAGCATGTAGCACTGACAAGAAACCATCACTTTCAAGTACATAAAACTCGCCGGTAATCCTATCCAGTGCACTTGCTAATACGGTATTTTCAGTATTTTGTTGCCATGCAAGCTGTGTCATTTCAGCTGATGCTGGGTCGATGGTGTAAAAAAGCTTACTTTGTGCAATACCTAAAAATAGTTCGCTGTGTTCACTCGCTTTAATTGTGCCAATACGCGTACCTTCAGCAAAGTTGTTGAGATTAGCTACTTTGGCTGCGTTAAACACATTATCTTTTTCAGTTATAACTAATACACCATCGCTACAGCCAAAAGCGATATGCTGGTGATTTTGCGCACTGCCATGTAGTGCAGGGCAATCCACTGCAAACCGCTGTTCTTGATGAAAGTGATCACCATGAATATGCAGTTGTTCAACATAATTTGGCAGCACGCTAGTTATATCTTCGCTGCGATAAGTTGTGATTACCGATTCACCGCGAATTTGCGCTGTACCATGCATGGCATTGTTAAAGCTATGTGCTGCTAACGTTTTCCCAGCAGCAAGTGATTCATCACTTAATAACACAAAGCTTGCAGGGATCCCTGCATCAAGATCGCCATCAAAAAACAGTGCAGCTTGCTGTCCACTAACATCAAAGTGGGTTGGTTTACTATCGTTAAAGATTAAATCATGCAGCTCGGGTTGCTGTTCATAACTATGTTGGTGATCACCATGATCTTCTGTAAATAATCCACCGTCAATGAACTCAACATAATTTTCTGCTCGCTGGATCAATACTGCATAACGGAAATTAGGACTGGCATATAGACCACTTATTACGTTGCTGGTATTAAAGGTCTCCAGCAACGAGTTGTTGTCAGCGTTAAAAACAGATACGTTAGCAATATCAGCATGGCTAATCGCTAATCGCCCTTTTGCAGTGATTTCAGTGTGGTCATGGTCATCTTTCTGCTCAGCATTTTTATCTACAAGATCATCAATTTCACTGTTACAGGCACACAGTACAGCAACCATAGAGGCAATTAAGCAAGTTTTAAAGTTAGGTAAAATCATAAACAGTCCGGTGTTTTGTTATAATATATCGGTAATGTTATAATGTAACCTTAACAAAGTAAATAAGTACTCTTCGTTCTTTACTTACGTATTTGGATGGATATCTATTTAAAACCTTATTGGGTACAATTGTAGCAATTATAAAAATATAAATTTAAAAGAATGTTGTATGAGCAAAATGATGCAGTTGATTGTTGTTATTACTTTGTGTGTTGTCAGCTTCATGAGTGATGCAAATCAATCAGCTCCAGCAGTCGATGACTTCAGCCGCAGCAGTGAATATAGCCAAGTTAAAATCTCTCCTAATGGGAGCTACCTTGCAGTAATTATGCAACCTGAAGGTAAAAAAGTGCTGGTTATTTTAGATGCTAAAAAATTTACAATTCACCACGCTATTAATTTTGAGAGCAATGCCCAAGTTGGTGCTTATCATTGGGTAAGTGATGATCGGGTTGTAGTTGCAAAAGAATACGTACACGGCTGGCAAGATCACCCTGAATATTATGGTGAATTATATGGCGTGAATGCTGATGGCTCAAAAGCTAAGTACTTAGTTGGCTATCTTGGCGAAATGCAAACTGGCTCTCATATCAAAAAAGCCACACCACTTTATGGCACCTCTTATTTGCTGGATCCTTTAATCCACGATGAAGATAAAATGCTTATAGTGACTTACCCGTGGACATCAAGTAGTGAACCGCACACGGTTGTTTATGAGGTTGATATTTTTTCAGGGAAGCGTCGTAAAGTTACGCGCTCCCCGTCACGTATGGCCAACTTTTTGACCGACCATGAAGGAAATGTCAGAGTGGCTGTTTCCAGTGATGATTATATTAAGTCTACAATACATACCCGTGAAAAGTCAGGTGGAGATTGGCAAGCACTTGATTTAGGTGATTTGACTTACAGTGATGTGGAGTTGCACGCTTTTGATAGTAGTGGTGATGCTGTCTATATCACAGCATCAATAAGTGGTGAAGCTCAAGGCTTATATAAATTGAATCTAAAAACCAGAGCAGTTGATTTAATTCATAAAGAAGAGAAAGTCTCACCAAAGCAAATATGGGTCGATGAAGCATCAAAAGAGCTATTTGCGATTGAAACCGAACTAGGTTATCCAACTTATGCTTTTGTCGATGGGCAATCAGATAAAAGCATGCGTTTAAAATCATTAATCTCCGCTTTACCTGGTGAACAAGTGCAACTCGTTAGCAGTACTGAAGATGGCGACACTAATATTATTTATGCCTCTAATGATCGTAACCCTGGACAATATTATTTATTCGATGCCAAAAGTAATAACTTACGATTTTTGTTTGCATCCCGTCGTTGGATTGATGCAGAACAAATGGCGCAGACCAAGCCTGTAAGTTATACCAGTCGAGATGGTTTAACTATTTATGGCTACTTAACAGTACCGAATAATACCATAGAAAAAAACTTACCTTTAGTGGTTATGCCACATGGTGGTCCACATGGCCCGCGCGATTGGTGGGGATTCGACCTTGATGCACAGTTGCTTGCAAGCCGTGGTATGGCCGTACTAAAAGTTAATTTTAGAGGTTCAGGTGGTTTTGGCCGTAACTTTGAGCATGCTGGGCATCGAAAATGGGGAGCTGAAATTCAATTTGATATTATAGATGGTGTGAAGTATTTAGTTGAGCAGGGTACAGTTAATAAAAACAATATCTGCATTATGGGCGCGAGCTTTGGTGGATACTCAGCGTTACAAAGTGCGATTTTAGAACCTGATATGTTTAAGTGTGCGATTGGCGTTGTTGGCGTTTATGATTTGCCCTTAATGTTTAAAGAAGGGGATGTTGCGGAGCGCGATAGTGGCCAACGTTATTTACAGAATGTATTGGGTACAGATGAAGCGCAACTAAAGGCTTTTTCACCTAGCTATAATATTGATAAGTTAAAGGCTCCAGTGCTGATAGTGCATGGTGGTGAAGATCAGCGTGCACCGATTGAGCAAGCCGAATCACTGATTGCGGCTCTTAAAAAAGCTAAACATCCTTATATATATGAACTGCTTAAAGATGAAGGGCATGGTTTTTATAAGCAAGAACATCGCACTCGTTATTATCAACAAGTGCTGACCTTTTTAGACTAACACTTAACAATGTAACAGTCGTATTTACGTGTTAAATGGCAAGCTAAAAGCTTGCCATATTTATATCCACTTGTTGTAGGTAGTTTGGCTATATTAACAGGAATACTCAAGGCACAGCTCTTTGAGTTGTAATTTGGCTTTGTGGTTATTTTGCCCTGCAGCTTGTTGATACCAATAAATAGCTTGGCTGATATCTTTTTCTACCCCTTCACCATCACGATACATTTGCGCAGTATTAAGCTGACCCCATTGTGAGCCTTCTTTGCTGGCGAGTAAAAAGCTTTCGAACGCTTCAGGAAATAACCCATCTTTGTAATAGATGATGCCTTGCTGATTATTTTTATTAAGCTTCACCCCTTCATATAGCGGTTTAGGGCGTGGTGGGAACATCACAAAACCACCATATAAGCTATATGCGTAAGGGCGCAGTACATCATAAATAGCACCTTCATCATATAAACGCTGTACTTCGCTGCGCGGTAAAGTAATTGTTTTTGATGAAAAATAATCTTTTTGTACCAATAAGCTGGTACGCATAGCCATAGTAATGCCGCTGTCGCGTTTATAGCGATAATTGCTGATTTGAAAGGTGATATTTTGGTCATCAAACTCGAGTACTTGGGCTACTTTTAGGTTTTCAGGGCGCAATGGTTCGTTAGAAAACTTATCAGCATGTACCAAGTAAGTATCGAATGCTTGTGGCTGGCTGAGTATTGCTTGTTTGGCTTTTAGCTCATCAAGATGTTGTGTATAAAAGTAAATAGATAACCAGATAAGTAATATCGAGCCTATAAAATATTTGATCAAAGAAAGCTTTTCTAACCATGGCAGTTGCATAATTGAAAGCTGTACATTGTGCTGGCAATGGCTACACTGGTATTGATAATGCCATGCTAATGGCAGCATAGGGACAATTGAAAAACGCAAAAAGCGGCTGTGGTTTTGTAGTCGATAGTCATCATGATGACAGTGTGGGCAGGTTTTTATTTGGCTGAAAAACGACAATGAATCGCTGGTATTGAATAGTAGCATATGACCTTTTTTCCCTTCCTTGTTTTACGTTAAATTAAAACAAGGAAGGTTAGATGCAAAGCAGAAAACTGTAAGAAAGTATGTTTGGTTAGCTTATTTGCTTGCTACAGGCTTTGCTTTAATTGTAGTTTTAGCATCAGCTGCCATTAACGCAAATACAGCATATGCTGCGGTATTTTGCTTAAGTTTAGCCGGATCGATCTTATCAAGCGTATCATCAGCAGTGTGATGGTAGTCAAAGTAATCAGTACCGTCTTGGTGCAGCTCAAAAATTGGCGCGCTGGTGGCATTTTTAAATGGAATTAAATCAGGCCCACCATTAGCGCTATTTTTACCTATGTATTCAACATTTAACGGCGCAAGTTGCTTGGCTATTGCACGCACTACTGGCAACGAGGCTGCAGATACATTCGATTCAAAGCCATACACTACATCAGCACCAAAGTCAGATTCAGCGGCGGCAACAATTTTATCAAGTTCATTTGCATGCTTTTTAAAATAAGCTTTAGCGCCCCATAATCCTAGCTCTTCGGCGGCAAATAACACTACACGAATGCTGCGTTTAGGGCGTTTTATTTCACTAATATGTTTGGCAGCAGCCATGGTTAACGCAACGCCTGCACCATCATCAAGTGCGCCAGTGCCTAAATCCCAAGAATCTAAATGACCGCCAATCAGTACGTATTGTTCAGGGTTTTGTGTGCCATTGAACTGACCAATCACGTTATAGCCAGTACCTTGGCCGCGATCTTCAGTTTGCACATTGATATTTACGGTAACATTTTTACCTAGTGCAACTAAGCGAGCTAGCTGATCTGCATCAGGATTAGCAATGGTCACATTAGGGATTTTCGTAACACCTTCTTGATAGTGACTGCCACCGGTATGAGCAAAGCGGTGATGTGCGGTGCTAACAGAACGCATCATATAACCAATCGCGCCTTTTTTTGCAGCCTCAACTGAACCTGTTGAGCGAGCACGAACAGCAGGACCATAACCATTGCCATCAATATGGCGGTTCATATGGTAATTTATATAAGCTATTTTACCTTTTAAGCTGTTTGCTGGTGCTGCGATAAGTTCATCAAGCGTTTCAAATAATACAACTTCAGCGGTAATGCCATCTTTTGGTGTGCTAACGCTGTGGCCTAATGCTGTTAGGTGCAAAGGTTGCTCGCTTGGCGTTAAAATTTTGCCACTTTCACTAAAACGACGCCACTCAGGGAAGGTTGCCTCTTCTAGCCATACTTTATCAAAACCAAGCTCTTTAAATTTAGCTTGGGCCCACGCAACGGCTTTTTTATCATTTTCTGTACCAGGTAAGCGAGGTCCTATTTCAGTAGTAAGCGATTCAAGCAATTGATAGC
This sequence comes from Pseudoalteromonas sp. SR44-5, assembly GCF_014163675.1. Lineage (NCBI taxonomy): Bacteria > Pseudomonadati > Pseudomonadota > Gammaproteobacteria > Alteromonadales > Pseudoalteromonadaceae > Pseudoalteromonas > Pseudoalteromonas sp. SR44-5. The sequence continues at coordinate 10,392 of NZ_JACJDT010000005.1, read as the reverse complement.
TTAACTCGCTGTTACTGGCATTAGTTCTTAGTTCGGTGACTTGCTGAAGTTGCTTTGCGGTAAATTCAGGCTCGGCGGCATTGGCTAAAAAGCTGCCGGCTAGCAGTAATCCGGTGATGATTTTTTTCATTATTGACCTGGTTATATTTTCAAGTGAGGGTTATTAAAGCATTTAATACTGAGCAACAAAAGTAGATGAGATAAATGCCTATCGGTGGTGATGTTATGGTGAATGTTTATTGAGAATATGGTCAGCTTAATGGTAGCAATTTGTATATTCTGCTATTATGCAGCATAACTAAGTCGGGCATCTGCAGCGGCTTTTCATGTTTAATTATTGCACTGGAAATTACTTTGACCGCTACAGCTTTTTCATCACTCGCTTTACCATCAGGTTTGGTCGATAACTTATCGACTTTAGGTTACACCCAAATGACCGCTGTACAGGCGCAAAGCCTGCCGCCAGTGCTTGAAGGTAAAGACATCATTGCACAAGCTAAAACTGGCTCAGGTAAAACTGCCGCATTTAGTTTAGGTGTGTTGGCCAAGCTTAATGTTAAGCGTTTTCGTATACAGTCTTTAGTGCTTTGTCCAACCCGTGAGTTGGCTGAGCAAGTAGCTGTGGAAATGCGTAAATTAGCGCGTGGTATTCACAATATAAAAATATTAACTCTATGTGGTGGCGTGTCGATTGGTCCACAAATTGGTTCACTAGAGCATGGTGCACATATTATTGTTGGCACACCTGGGCGTGTAGATGATCATATTCGCAAAGGTACGCTACGTTTAGATGATGTAGACACGCTAGTACTTGATGAAGCCGATCAAATGCTTGATATGGGCTTTCAAGACACTTTGGATGCAATTATTGAGCGTATTCCAAAACAGCGTCAAACTTTATTATTTAGCGCCACTTTTCCGCGCGCAATAGAAGCGATTGCCAAGCGTGTATTAAGCAACCCTGTTATGGTGAAGGTTGAAGAAGAGCAAGAAAAAAGTACTATTAAACAGTACTTTTATAAAATGGATAATAACAAACAACGTTTTAATACATTAAAATTGTTGCTGCTGAAGTTTCAACCAGAAAGTTGTGTGGTGTTTTGTAATACCAAGGTCGAAACTCAACAGGTGTGTGATGATTTAGCTGATGAAGGCTTCAGTGCCGTGTCATTGCATGGTGATTTAGAGCAGCGAGATCGTGAGCGCACCTTGATCCACTTTGCTAATAAAAGCGCCTCGATTTTAGTGGCCACTGATGTAGCCGCTCGTGGTTTAGACATCGATGATATGGATATGGTGATTAACTACCACCTTGCCCATGACCCACAAACCCATGTACACCGTATTGGTCGTACTGGTCGTGCTGGTAAAAAAGGCATTGCATGCTCTATTTATGGCGATGCGGAACAATTCAAAGTGGCACAAATTGGTGACCATTATGAATGTGATTTTTTACCAGAACAATTACCGCCGTTTAGCCTACTTGAAAAGCCACCATACAAACCACAAATGGTGACACTAATGATCGATTCAGGTAAAAAGCAAAAGGTACGCGCAGGTGATATTTTAGGTGCATTAACCGGTAAAGATGGTGTTGCCGGACGTCAAGTCGGTAAAATTAATGTGCTTGATAATGTGGCTTTTGTGGCTGTCGAACGTAATAGCTCAAAGCCCGCGCTACGAAAATTAACGGAAGGTAATATTAAAGGCCGTAAAATTCGTGCCCGTCGTTTAACTCGTTAATTATTGCTTATGATGCTTTTGAGCAGCTTGCCCTAAGCTGCTCATATTCATTTTTTAACTGTTTAAACTGCTCTGCATTACCATGTTGTTTATCTGGATGATATTGTGTTGCCAACTGCCGCCAGCGCTTTTGCAATGCCTGCATAGAAAAATCGTCAGGTAATTCCCAGTGCTTTAATAATGTCTGGCGTTGTTGTTGATCAAGCGTATTTATTGTTGGTGATGCACGAAAAGTACGCCAAAAGTTATCTAACAGTGATTTAACTTCTGTTATCGAGGCATCGTAATTTTGCCAATCTAGATAGTACGCTTGTAATGAGTCATGCGCTGCAATGGTTATCTTATCTGGATTATCTGTGAGCTCTATATGTAAACTGGCTACCAATAAATATTGATTTGGCAACAGTTGTTGCTGCAGTTGATAAAGTGCATTCATAATTAAAAAGTTACGCTTAAACAGATCACGGTATGGATCTGTATCTAAGTCATTAATTACACCACGCTCAGATAATTCCAATGCTAAAGTGTGAACCTTCCAAATGTGCTTCGTTAAAATTAACTCGAAAATCTCATCAATCAGTGGGTTAAGCATTGTTTACAGTCTAGTTATTGGTGTATCTTGACTAAACTATCATAGCTTCTACTGCTAACAAAATTCCAAGGAAAAAATTATGCTGGGTCAGTTTAAGCGCCTATTATTTATTTGCTCGATTAGTGTGCTTGGCGTTTTTTCTCAATCAGGTAATGCTCAACAACAAGTAGCACTTTTTGAACAATTTAAAGTTACGGATGAATGGCCTGAAAAGCAGCTGTTAGCAACCCAGTTACTGTCTACACAATTATCAAATCAGCAACAAGTTGCTATTTATTCTGGTTTAGCAGAGCATGCGTTTGAGTTGAGTAATTATCCCCAAGCATTGCATTATTATCAGTTGCTTGAGCAGCATAGTACATTTGAAAACCTGCCTGAGTTACATTTTCGAGCAATAAAAATGCAGGGCGTGGTGCAATATTTTCAAGGTTTATTACAACAAGCCATTATTGATTACAGCCGTGCGTTAAACTTAGCGGTACGTTTAAAGAGTCCATTAAAACAAGCCAACTTGCTAAGTAATATTGGCCTTGCATATTTTAATATGCACAACATGGAGCTTGCTTTAGAGCATTACCAGCAGGCAAAAGCACTTTATGAAATAGATGGTAGCGCGCAAGACAAAGCTGATATTCTTCATAATATTGCGGGCATCTATATTCGTTTATCTAGCTATGATTCGGCACTTGAAATTTATCGTGAAGTGCTCGATGTATTTCAGCAATTGGGTGATGAAGAGGGGATTGCTCGTGCCTATGGCAACATGGGGGTTGCTTATACTGAGTCGGGTCAAAATCAATTAGCGTTGCACTATTACCAGCTCGCTTTACGCTATTATCAAAGTGTTAATGACGCCTATCAATTATCCGTACAGCATACCAACTTAGCTAACATAAATTTAAAAATAGATGAGTTGGATGCAGCTTTGTATCACGCACAAGCAGCTCAAAAATACGCCCTGCAGATAGATAATCAATCCTTACGGTTAGCTTCTTTACATGTTTTAGCTAAAGTGCAATTAGTGATGGGGGATATTGATATTGCGGAGCAAAATTTACAACAATCAATATCACTAGCCAAAGAATATAAAGATGAATTGCGCATTAAAGACGGCTTAGGTATCGAGGCGTTGTTAAGTGCTGGTGCCGGTGACTATAAGCGGGCTATTCATCTGCACCAACAGTTTGTCGATTATCAACGTAGCATAACCAGTGAAGAGGTTATGAAAGCGTTAAATGTATTTCAGTCTCAGTTTCAGTCGAACCAGTTAAACCAAGAAATTAAACAGCTTAAACAAGAGCGTAGCCTACAAGAATTAAAGATTGAAAAACGCTCACAGTTAACTATTTTACTGTCTATTGTGCTGATGTTGGTATTGATCTGTGCAGTTGTATTATATCGCCGTGCAATCGAAAAAAAGGCCAAAACCCAATTAGAGCAAAAAGTTGAGCAACGTACTCAAGAATTACAATATGTGGCACAAGAGCTACGTGCCGCGAATCAAGTTAAGAGCCAGTTTTTGGCTAATATCAGCCATGAAATACGCACACCACTTACCGCTATTTTAGGGCAAACAGACGACTTATTGCATGGTTTATATCAGCCCCAGCAATTACAAACAGAATTGTTAGTTATTAAAAAACATAGCGATCATTTAAAAGATTTGATTAATGATGTGCTCGATATTAGTAAGATAGAAGCAAACCGTTTAGATTTACATGTTAGCGAGTTTGACCTCGTGGAGCTTGTAAATGATGTTTATGCTATGTCAAGTATGCAGGCTAAAAGCAAAGGCTTAACGCTGCTATTAGAAAATCACTTAGGCTCGAGTTATTGGACTAAGTTAGATATGATCCGCGTCAAGCAAATACTAATAAACCTACTGACTAATGCGATCAAATTTACCGAGCATGGCAGTGTTACTCTGGATATTAATCACACCGAACAAGGCGTATGCTTTAAAGTGATTGATACGGGGATTGGTATGAATACAGAGCAAATAAAAAACATTTTTGAATGTTTTCAACAAGGCGATAATACCATCACTCGCAGGTTCGGTGGTTCAGGACTTGGTTTGAGTCTTTCCCAGCAATTAGCAATTATGATGGGGGGTTATATTAGTGTTGAAAGTGAGCATGGTAATGGCAGTGAGTTTATTTTTAATGTGCCATGTAAAGAGTATGCGCCAACCCTTCTTGCTACCGACAACTCAAAACCAGCTGCAACTAAAGGTCTAGTTGGGCGAGTATTATTAGCAGAAGATCATCCCGACAATCGTAGACTAATAACGCGCTTTTTAAAGTCGATTGGCCTTGAAGTGATCTCAGTAAGTAATGGTGAGCAAGCAGTTGAACAGTGCCTCAGTGAATTTCCAGATGTTGTTTTATTAGATATACAAATGCCGGTAATGGATGGCCTTAGTGCATTTGAACTGTTAAATAAGTGTGGTTTTAATAAACCTATTTTTGCGTTAACAGCTAATGCAATGAGTCATGAAATAGATAATTACTTAGCGATGGGATTTACTGGCTATTTAAGTAAGCCAATAGAAAAAGAAGCGTTTTATCAGGCACTCGCAGCGCATTTAAATAGCACCAGCACGCTACCTTTAGCTAATCCTGATATTAGCGATTTAGTGACGAGTTTTATTGCCAGCTTTGATGATGAAATAGCATCACTTACACAGCACCTTGCAGCAAAGGACTATATTGCATTACAGCAAGATAGCCATCGTATCCTTGGTGCCGCACAGATATTTTCATTAACTGATGTAGCTAATGCAGCGATGTGCTTAGATAAATCACTCTTATCACAAAAACATAACCCCAGCAGTGATGCCGACATAAAAGAATTAGTAGATGATTTGATTAAGCAGCTATCACAACAGCTGACTTAAAAGAGCGATATATAAGCTTAATGGGTCGTTACATCAAGGCTATAAGTTACTACTAACCAATAAAGCGAGTTGAGCGTTTTATTGAGTGGCATTACTGTGTGCTAGATTTAAATAATCGCAGTTTTAATATTTACTCAATACTGCGCAGTCTGATGATTTTCGTCTATAGGGAACAGAGCAAAGAGATTAATAAAACAAATTTATAATAGGAGTGAGATTTAGGGATAGGCAAAAAAAATGCCTGTATTAACAGGCATTTTAGAATCTAGTAAAGAGAATTATTGACGCTTCATCGAATCAAAAAATTCATCATTGGTTTTGCTCATAGAGAGTTTATCAATTAAAAACTCCATGGCATCAATTTCAGACATTTCATGAACTATTTTGCGTAAAATCCACATTTTTTGTAGTTCATCAGGTTTAGTCAGTAGCTCTTCGCGACGGGTACCTGAGCGGTTAAAGTCGATTGCAGGGAATACACGCTTTTCAGCAATCTTACGATTTAAGTGTAATTCCATATTACCAGTACCTTTAAACTCTTCGTAGATAACTTCATCCATCTTAGAGCCGGTATCGATAAGCGCAGTTGCGATAATAGTTAAACTACCGCCTTCTTCAACGTTACGCGCAGCACCAAAGAAACGCTTTGGTTTATGCAGGGCGTTAGCATCAACACCACCAGTAAGTACTTTACCTGATGAAGGAATTACCGTGTTATAAGCACGTGCTAAACGTGTGATTGAATCCAGTAAGATGATTACATCTTTTTTGTGCTCAACTAAACGTTTTGCTTTTTCAATTACCATTTCAGCAACTTGTACGTGACGGCTTGCTGGTTCATCAAACGTTGATGCAATAACTTCACCTTTTACTAGGCGTTGCATCTCAGTAACTTCTTCTGGACGCTCATCGATAAGTAGTACCATCAATGTCGCATCTGGGTGGTTATGGGTAATCGATTGCGCAATATTTTGTAGTAGCATTGTTTTACCCGCTTTAGGCGGTGCTACTAATAAACCACGTTGACCACGGCCAATTGGTGAGGCTAAATCAAGTACTCGAGCAGTGATATCTTCGGTGCTACCATTACCGCGTTCCATACGTAAACGTTCGTTTGCATGTAGCGGGGTAAGGTTTTCAAAAAGAATTTTCGTGCGAGAGTTTTCAGGTTTATCAAAATTTACTTCGTTTACTTTTAGTAATGCAAAGTAACGTTCACCGTCTTTAGGTGGACGTATGAGACCCATTATAGAATCACCAGTACGCATACTAAAACGACGAATTTGGCTAGGTGATATATAAATGTCATCAGGACCAGCAAGGTAAGAGGCTTCTGATGATCTTAAGAAACCAAAACCATCCTGTAAGATTTCTAATACACCACCGCCAAAAATGTTCTCTCCACTTTTGGCGTGGGCTTTAAGGATAGCAAAGATAATATCTTGCTTTCTTAAGCGGGCTACGTTTTCGAGCCCCATGGACTCAGCTAAGTCTACAAGTTCTTTGATCGACTTGTCTTTTAATTCGCGTAAATGCATATTGGTGGGTTCTTTATTACAGTTATCATGCTCATATAATCGATATTGATTAGTGAGAGAGGTTTGTTGGTAAACTAAGGATTAGTTGGCTTTATAAACTAGCAGGTCATTCGCTAGGCGTCCAGTCTTTATACAAAAAAAATTAAAAAAAAGGGCAGTTGCCCTTTTTTTAGGCATATTTTTAGATGTTGTTTTCTAAAAACTCAACAAGTTGAGTTTTAGAAAGTGCACCCACTTTAGTTGCCGCAACTTGGCCTTCTTTGAAAAGAAGTAACGTAGGGATACCACGAATACCAAATTTAGGTGGTGTGCCAGCATTTTGGTCGATGTTTAATTTACCGATTACAACACGGCCATCAAACTCTTCTGCCACTTCATTAAGAATTGGCGCGATCATTTTACACGGTCCACACCATTCTGCCCAAAAATCAACTAATACAGGCTTGTCTGATTGTAAAACGTCAGCTTCAAAGCCATCGTCAGTTAATTGAATAATTTTCTCGCTCATTGCGCTCTCCGATAAGTTAGGCGAATTATTTAATGCGTATTTAAACACTCTTGTTTCTTATTGCAAGTTTAAACGTTATGCTTAAACGCTATGACTAAGACACATTTGACCGATAAAAAGTTTTCAGACTTTGCTATTGCACCGGAAGTGGTTGCCGGGTTAACCGAAAGTGGGTTTGAATATTGCACACCCATACAAGCTAAATGCCTACCTTTTATTTGTGATGGCCGCGACATTGCGGGTCAAGCACAAACAGGTACAGGCAAAACGTTGGCGTTTTTAACTGCCACCTGCCATCGGTTATTACAATCTAGCAAAGCACCTAGTAAACATCCAAGAGCCCTGATCATGGCCCCTACTCGGGAGCTTGCGATTCAGATCCACAAAGATGCAAAAATTTTAGCGCCACACTGTAATCTTAACTTAGGTTTAGTATATGGTGGCGAAGATTACGAAAAACAACGTGCACAATTAGAAAAAGGCGTTGATATTTTAATTGGCACCACAGGGCGCTTAATCGATTTATATAAACAAGGGTGTTACACCCTCAATGAAATCGAAGTAGTGGTACTTGATGAAGCCGATCGTATGTTTGATTTGGGCTTCATAAAAGACATTCGCTATATGTTCCGCCGTATGCCGGATACATCACAACGCCTTAATTTATTATTTTCAGCAACGTTATCGTATCGCGTTCAAGAACTGGCGTTTGAGCACATGACAAACCCAGAGCATGTACAAATTGAACCTGATGTGAAAACTGGCAAGCGCATTGTTGAAGAGTTATTTCATCCTTCTCAAGAAGATAAAGTTAAGCTGTTATTAACTTTGATTGAAGAAGAATGGCCTGAGAAAGCCATTGTGTTTGCAAATACTAAACATAGCTGTGAAACGGTTTATGCATGGTTAAAGTCTGATGGACACCGGGTGGGAATGCTCACTGGTGACGTAAATCAGAAAAAACGCCAATCAATTTTAGCGCAATTCTCTAAAGGTGATTTAGACTTCCTTGTGGCAACAGATGTTGCTGCTCGTGGCTTACATATCCCTGAAGTGAGTCATGTATTTAACTTCGACTTACCAGATGATTGTGAAGATTATGTTCATCGTATTGGCCGTACAGCACGCGCTGGGGCATCAGGTAAGGCAATTAGTTTTGCATGTGAGCAGTACGCATATAATCTTCATGAAATTGAAGAATACATAGAGCACAGCATTCCTTTATCACATTATGATAAAAGTGCATTGCTTGATGATTTAACTAAGCCTACTATTCAAAGAAAGCGTAATTATTCAACAGGCCCACGTAGTCGTAGTAACAACAGCGGACGTAGACCAAACAATAGTTACCAAAAAGCACGGTCGTAATTGCGACCGTCGTTATAGTCGTAGTAGTAACTAGAGGTTTTTGAACGGTGGGGCAACTTAAACCGCAAAAAAATGTTTATGCAGTAATTGATTTAGGATCTAACAGTTTTCACATGTTGATCGCTAAGTCAATTGCTGGCGGCTTACAAACAATAGGCCGAGTTAAACGCAAAGTCAGATTAGCCGCTGGGCTAAATGATGATAATTTACTGAGCACAGAAGCAATGCAACGAGGCTGGGAATGTCTCGCACTATTTGCAGAGCGTCTTCAAGATATCCCTAAAAACAACATTACTATTGTTGCCACCGCTACTTTGCGCTTAGCAACGAATGCTGATGAATTTAAAATCAAAGCCGAGCAAATCCTTGCGCATAAAATTAATGTCATTAGTGGTGAGCTAGAAGCGCGCACTATTTATAAAGGCGTTGCGCATACATCTTCATGTAGTGGTCGCCAACTAGTAATAGATATTGGCGGTGCCAGTACTGAGGTAGTTATAGGTAAGGGATTCGACGCACTACATTATAAAAGCCTAAACATGGGCTGTGTTACCTACCTAGAACGTTACTTTAAAGACTGTAAACTCAATGACGCTAATTTCAATGCTGCTATTAAAGCCGCACGAGTAGTTATTGATGATATAGCGCCAAGTTATAAAGTGGCGGGTTGGGAGATTGCATCAGGTGCATCGGGTACTGTACAAGCTATCCAAGAAATTATGGTGGCACAATCACTCGATGAAACACTGAGTTTAGATAAACTCAATAAAATTAAAAAGCAATCGATCGCCTATGAGACCATCGCTGAGCTAGATTTACCTGGGCTTAGTGAAGAAAGACGTTTAGTTTTTGTGTCAGGGCTCGCTATTTTAATTGCTTTATTCGAAGCGCTTGAAATTGATAAAATGGGATTAGCAGGAGGCGCACTTCGTGAAGGTGTGCTTTATAGCATGATCCCTGAGTTTCATAATCATGATATTCGAAAGCGCACTGTTGATGGCCTGATGAGCCGTTATCATGTCGATCAAAAACAAGCGAACCGAGTTGCAGAACTCGCCAGTCACCTCGCAGCTCAAGTCAGCGAGCAGTGGCCACTATTCAACAATAGTGGCCTGCCTTTACTAAAAGCGATTGCGCAATTGCATGAGATTGGTTTGTTAATTGAGTATAAGCAATATCAAAAGCACACCGCTTATATTTTAGAAAACACCGATATGCCAGGCTTTTCACAATCGGAGCATAAAATTATTGCGGCTGTAGCGAATGCACATCGTTCAGATCTGCAAAAGAATGTTTTTGAGTATTTAGGCTGCCATGCTCAGCTTACTCAGTATGTAACACGGTTGCTTAGGATCGCAGTGATCTTATCAATGCGTCGCCAAGATGATGTATTACCAAAATTAGTATTAACTGTTAATAATGACGCTCTAACACTAATATTTGAAAATGATTGGCTAAAAGCGCACCCGCTAATGGCAAGTGAGCTCCAACAAGAGTCTAAACAGCAAGCAAAAGCTGGTTGGAAGTTTATTGTTAAGTAACAAAAGGGCTGTAAAAGCCCTTTTATTGTATTAAAAACCACCTTTATGCACTAAATTTGTTCGAACAGTCAATTAAATCAAAAAAGATTGAAAAAAAGTGTTGATCTGTTTTTGGATCTCCCTATAATGCGACCCCACTGAGACGGGAAACGCCAACGCATAGCGAGGCACGAACAACTCAGAGAGTTAAATAAAACTTAGGTTTT